>NZ_JBHWMB010000112.1:0-18304 GCF_042730015.1 Streptomyces sp. NPDC059957
GCCTTGTACTTCCAGATCGCGGCGGCCGCGTCCTTCGGGTCGTTGAACTCCTCGAAGTCCAGGTCGTTGACCGTGCCCGCCGTGTCCGCGAGGATCTTGATCTTCGAGCCGGAGTATCGCCACGCGGAGATCGCGTGGTTGATCTCCTTGAGGTACGCGGCCGAGTCCGTGTACCGGATCTCGCCCGCGTCCACGGAGCTGAACGACGTGGACTCCGACTCGCCCTTGAGGCACGGCGCCGGATCCACGGCGTGCGCCGGGCCGGGGGCGAGGAGCAGCAGCGCGGCGGCGGCCGATAACGCGGAGAGAGGACGCTTCACCCTGTCCACGGTAGGGGCTCCGTACGCGGGGACGATCGTTTCAGCGCCGGGGCCCGGAAGGCATATTGTCTTCCGGGCCCCGGAATCGACGCCTACGGTCCCGGCGGGCCCTCCTCCAGGTGTCGCGCTGCCACACCAGCCCCACTCGGACATCGACCTGCGGGACGGCCGCTCCGTCCGCCAGGCCGACCAGGTCGGAGTACCCGCCGACCAGCTCGGCGCCCTCGCCGAACTCGGCGTTGACTGGGCGGGACACCGGGCCGTGGGTGGCGTTAGCCCGGGTCAAACGAGTATGTGAAGGCCCCCGGAGTCGGTCTTGGGGCCTTCCTCTCGCTCGCCGGCTTCAATTCCATCAAGGGGTTCGTCGCGTCCTACCAGCCGGTCAGTGCGCTGCGGTCAGGGCCATCGAGCCGGTCCACACGAATGTCGCCCTCGGGGGTCAGCACGTGGGGCTGATGGGTGCCCATGTCGGCAAGGAGGTCGGCCACGAGCGAGTAGGCCGTGCTGACGGCCTCGCGCTTGTCCGCGATGAGCGCTGTCAGATTCGCCGTGGTCTGCGCAGGGGTCCTGGAGATCGGGCCGACGGTACCGTGCTGGAAGGCGCTCTCGGACACAACGAGGCGCAGCGGGATGAGGTCGTCGTCGAAGCGGTGGAGTGCTGCGGAGAGCATGAGGTCGCCGGCGCCGCCCGTCTCGGCGGCCCAGGCCGCGGCGGTTTGCACCTGGGCTACGAGCTCAAGCTCGAGTTCGCGCTGGTCCAGCTGTTTGGGGTCTCCCGGTTCGCGCGGGTTCTTTTCGATGTTGAGGGGCAGCGCGGCGTAGCTGGAGCCGTCCTGGTGGAGCTGGCCGGTGGGTGATCCTTCGAATCGGACCTGCCGGCGGCCCACCAGGGCGGGGTGGTCCGGTTTCATGTGGTGAGTGATGGCCAGATAGGCGAGCTTGGCGAAGCGGTCCAGAGCCGCGTCGCGTTCGTGCTGCGTGGTCAGGGGGTAGTCGCCACGGACCGCTGGGACAGCGGTCAGGCTGACCCAGACCGGGTACCAGGCCGCCCGGCTGCCGCCAGCGGGTACACGTGCCGTCGCGTAGGCGGTGAGGTGGTCGGTGCCGGCCACGGCAAGGTCGTGTACCCGATCGGCGTCCGTGGCCGCGGCGTGGAAGCGATCGCGGTAACGCTGGGCGATCTCGGATTCGGCGAGCGTACGGGTGGTGGTGCCGTGCCGGACGTGGACCCGGAAGTTGTAGTCGTTGCCTGGGGCAGCGACCGCGTGCGGAGCCTGTGTGCTGGGCGGCACCGTGAGCAGCCAATAGATCTTGCCCTCCGCGGCGGACTGCAGGGAGCGCACGCCCACGTTGGGGATGACGGGCTGGATCCAGTTCGCGAGGACCGAGCGGATCCACTCCTCGCCCCGGCCGGCGACCGGTTCGAAGGGTGCCAGAGCATGGGCGTGGTCCCGCTTGCCGTCGTCGACACCGACGACGAGCAGCCCACCGACGGTGTTTGCCATAGCCGCCACATCCTTGGCGAGTTCCTTCTTGCCCGCGTCGGTGCCCTGGTAGAAATCCTTCTTCCAGTCGAGGTCGACGCCTTCGGGTATCTGGTTGTCAACCGCGCGCCGCAAGTCGTCCTCGGTGAGGTCGTCAGGGTGCCGTCCCAAGGCGGCAGTGAGCCGTGCAGGCAGAGCCATCGGTTCTCCAGTTCACCAGGTGCATTACCGGCATGCGCCAGCAATCTCACGCTAGAGGGACGGACCCGGGCATCACCAGGCATTTCCGAAAAGCGGCAGCACCAGTGCCACCGGCATCGGCCACGCCGCCCACACCGGGTCTGCGCCGCGGACGAACGGCGGCCTACGTTCCCTGCGCCCACTGCCCCACAACCCGCGTCACACGGCTCGGTAGGTCTGCCGCTGCATGTAGGTCACGGACCGCCTACCTGCAAGCACGCCAGCGAGCCCTCACCGCGCGGCGTTCGCCCTCCGGAAGCTGATCGTTTCTCCGGTGCAAACGGCCACCCAGCCGAGCGAAACCAGACACACGCCGCAGTCTCCCAACGATGCCCAGTGCGGGACAGCCCGTCGTCAGCCGAACGAGGAGCTATGGCTGGGTGGCAAGGGCTGCCCCGAGGTGACTGCGGCCCCGTTGTCAGAGCCATTTGGCAAGATCGCGGCTATGACCAGCACCCCGACTACTCCGCCGCGGCCGTTCGACGTCACCACCGTCTTCCCTCAACTGGCTCCGCTGGTACGTACGGCGACCCGGTTGCACCCCCGCCCCGGGCCGCCGTCACCGCAGGACAGTTCCATCGGCGGCCCCCTGCTGTGGCCCGCCGACGAGCCGTGGCCGCACTGCGACGGTCCGCACGTATGGGACCAACACAATCCGGCGCCATCACCCCATAACGTTCGGTTGCAGCGACGCATCCTAGAAGACGCGGTCCGCCGAGCGGACGGCGACCCTGCTTCCCTCCGGTACACGCCCGAGGAACTGGCAGACTTCCAGCGAGCCCGTGCGGGCCGCCCTTGGCCCGACGGGCCGATCCCGCTGCTTCCCGTGGCTCAGATCTACCTGCGCGACGTCCCCTCGCTGCGCCCGCCGGACTTGGCCGACTTGCTCCAGGTGCTGTGGTGCCCCTTCAACCATGCCAAAACAGCACTGCCCGAGACAGCGGTGTTCTGGCGAACCGCGGCCTCAGTCACCGATGTGCTCACCACACCACCCGAGACTCCCGTGATCGAGTACCACGGCTATCTTCCACAGCCGTGCCTGCTCTCGCCTGAAGAAGTGACGGAATATCCCCACTCGACGGACCTGGAGCACGAGACACTGCGACAGGTGCAGGCCTGCCGCACCTGGCAGGTAGCCGCGGAGCCAGATGACCTGGACGAGGACGAGCCCACTCCGGAAGACGTCTACAACTGGTCACTGTCCGTCTCACCCGGCTGGAAGATCGGCGGCTGGACCCGCTGGGGCCTGACCGATCCGCACCCGCGGCTCTGTGACGTCTGCGGCACCGAGATGGATTCACTGCTGACCATCGCCTCGTCCGAATGGGGCGAGACGAGCAAGTCCTGGATCCCCCACGAGGACCGAGACGTCTCGGCATCCCCCCTCAATCCCTACCCTGAACAGCCGACCAAGGTCCAGATCGCGGACGGAAACAACCTCCACCTCTACGTGTGCCCCACCCTGGAACACCCCCACCTCACCCTGATCCAGTGACGGCCGAAGCCACTGACCACCACCAGCCTCATCGAGGGCCGTGCCGACCTGAACCAGACTGCGACCGCTGCCGTACACACCGCGCCGGCGGAGCTCCGGCAGGCTCCTCCCGTGACCACGATGAGCTGTCGCACCGCTCCCGCTGGCCTGTCTCGTCACTCGGGGAAACTGAAGCCCAGTTCGCGCAGGCGGGGCAGGCAGGCTTCGAGGCACTTCTCCACCGATGCAGCATCGGTACGCACGAGGATGTCGCCACTCAACGGAGCGCCACTGGCCACAAACGTCCAGGGCTTCCACCTCTCTGCCATCCGCTCAGCATCAGCCTTGAACAGCACGGTGATGCCCTGCTCGGCCAGCGCCTCCATGATCGCGACAATGTCCACCGGTGGCCCTCCAGAAGTGGCTCGAACACAACACGGTGAACCTATCCTTCCGAGGACGGACCACGAACACTGGCCATCGGCTGAGCCGGGAGTACCGCACGGTTCGAATGACGCTCCCCGCCGGCTGGAGCGGCCGCCTGGACGGCTGCGCGGCGGGAGGCGTACGCGAACGACCAGCAGCAGGGATCCTCCCTAGTCGCCGTCACCGCCCGCTCGAACCGGCAGAAGGCAGACCAGGATCCCTTCGAGTGGCTGCCGCCGGCCTCCGAGGCCCTGTGCCGGTACGCCTCTGAGTGGACGGCCACCAAGCTCCGCTGGCAACTCACCGTCGACCCCGACGAGCACAACCGCCTCTACGACATCTCCGCCAGCTGCGGCGGCAACACCGTCACCTACACACCCGCCCCGTAACACCCTGCCCACCGGGTGCAACGCTCCTGCCCGCTTACGGCCGCCTCGCGGGTAAATGGGCAGGTCAGGGATGCAACAAAGCCACTGTTGCACCCTCCCGTTGCAGAGACGTGTTGCAGTCGCCGTTCAAGGCGGTCCCGGCTCAGCCGCGGACAACGTCGGCCAGGGCGTCGCGCTGTTCTTCTTCGCGGGCGACCTGCTGGGCGAGGACCTCACGGTCGAGGTCACTGCTTCGGGTGGCTCGTTCATCACGGCAGGGGGTGCCTTGCCGGGAAGCACGCACCCCTGCGGCCCGGAGCGGCTATACCGGAGCGGTGCCGACTGCCCTGCCCGCCGTAGGAGAAGGAGTCCACCGCCTCATGACCGACGCCGCGAACACCCCTCCCACTACCCGTGCCGCCCGCGTGATCACGATCGTCGCCGTCGTCATCGGCGTCGCCTACATGGGCTTACTGGCCTTCATCTCGGTACCTCAGCTCACGGACTACATGGGCGGCCGGGATATCGACTTCCCGGTGTTCCTGGCCATCGCGGCTATCTCCGGCCCCACCCTGTTCTGGGCCTTCATCGGCCTCGGCATCGGACTGAGCAAGACGGGCTGGGCAGCCGGACTCGCCCTCACCGGCATCCTCACCACCCTCACCTACGGGTGGCTCCTCGCCTCCTCCCACGGCCACGGCTTCGCCTACTGGCTGTTCCTCACCCTGATCGTCGCCACCAACCTCGGCGCGTTCTGCGTGACTCCCTACGCCCTCGTCCGTGGCACCGTCGGACGCGGCTGACTCTGCGAAACGGGACCGAGGGCGCCGCAGAGGATCCGCCTACAGCGGCTCCTCGTTCGGCATACCCCACCGACCGGCGAACTCCTCCGTGGCGTGGCGCTGCTGTTCTTCGCGGGCGATCTGCTGGGCGAGGACGTCGCGGTCGATGTACGGGTCGACGGCCACGTGCCATACCGGTACACGTACCCCTTCGGGGCTGCGGAACCTCTTGGAGGAGATCAGGGGCTGGTCTGGGCGACGGCGGCCCGAAACTCCTGCGTCATCAAGGGGACCGAACCGCGCTGTACGGGGGCGGGGCCCGGCTCGCCCCAGACCTTGTGCGGGGCGGCCCGCATCTTGTCGTTCATCGCGGCCTCGACCGCGGCTCTGTGTTCTTCGGGCAGTTCCCGGTTGTCCGAGACGACGACCATCGTGCCGTGGCGGGTGCCGATCATGCCGAGCGTGGTCGCCTTCCACCCCAGCTGGCGGGCTGCCTTGCGCATCGCGGCCCGGATCAGCTCCACCCCGCCGAGGCCGACGGCCTCTTCGTCGCCCAGGTTCACCTGGTACGAGCCGCCGTAGCCGCCCGCGTTCTCGGGGCAGGACCAACGCAGCAGCGGCACCAGGGCCTCGCATCGTAGGGCCACGGCGCGGGTGGGCGTCCGTCATTCGCGGCAAGCGACCGATCGGGCACCCTTCGTCAGTCCCCCGTGCCGGTGAGGTGCGGCCACAGCAGCTTGAGATCCCGTACGACCCGGTCCGCCAGGACGACGGGGTCGTTGGCGCTCCACTGATGAGCTGTCCCCAGGGCGTCGGCACCCTTCGTCCTGGAGCTGTCCTTGCTCGGGAAGGAGCCTGAGGTGACCCGGGCGGTGAACGTCGTCGGTGCCGGCGGACGGGGCAAGAAGAGCAGCGGGTGATGCGGAGTGAAGTCGAAGTGGCCGAGGCGGGCCCCTGGTTCCTGATCCAGGAACTGCGGTTCGGTCCGCAGGCCGACCGTGGCCACCAGCCACGCGCCCGACCGGTCCGGGTCTGGACACAGCCACAGGTCGAACGTGCCGGCCAGCAGGTCCTTCTGCCACTTCCAGACCTTCGCCCGCGGATCGAGCGCGTCAGCCCCATCGCGGCGCAACGGCATCAGAGCGCGCTCGAACGGGGCGATCAGGTCGTCGTAGGCGGCCCGCAGGGTCGCGCTGCCGGCGTGGTCGTACGTCAGCTCACGGTCCGGCGCGATCTCCCACTTCAAGCCGGCGGGAAGCTCAGTGGTGAGGTACTCGCGCAGCGGCCCGATGACCCGCGGAAGGCCGTCCTTGCCGACGTTGGCGTGCTCGGCCGCCGGCAGCCGGACCCACCACGCGTAGTAGGGCGTGTCATCGTCGTAGCGGTCGTAGTCGACGCAGAGCTCGTACATACAGCCCAGTGAGGCGGCCAGCAGGGTCCCGGACCTCCAGCCGCCAGACCACCCACTCGAAGTCATTCCAGTCCGTCACGCGCACCCGCCCCTTGCCTGGCCCTTCTGCGACGGTCCAGTACACTAAGACCCTCCAGGCCGCCGGGCGAGTTCGCGGTCACCCGCCCCCGGACGGGCGACGCCCGAGGCCGCAGACACGCAGCACGGTCAGCCGGCCGCCCCCGCGGGCATCGTCGGGTGCGGGAGCGCGCAGGCCGGGTACGGCGAGACCGTTCCGTCGTGGTCCTGCTGGTCGTGGGTGCCGACGAGGCTGAAGCCGCACTTCGTCAGGATGCGGCCCGAAGCGGGGTTGTCCGGGTGGTGCATCGCTTCCAGCCTGCTCAAGGTCGCCGTGGTGAAGGCGAAGTCGACCACGCTCTTGGCGGCTTCGGTCGCATAGCCGTGCCCCCAGGCGTCGTCGCGGAGGATGTAGCTGAGGGTGCCCATGGACGGGGAGCGGCGTCGCACGGAGATCAGGCCGATCATCTCCTCGTCCGCGACAATGCCCCAGCTCCACTGGGCACGCGGGTCCTCTGCGGCCCGGGCGAGAGCGGCACGGATCTTCTCTTGGGCCTGGTCGAGGGTGAGTGCTTGGCCGTTGGTGTAGCGGACGGAGGCGCCGCTGTAGACGCGGATGAGTCGTTCGTAGTCCTTGGCCCGGCGACAGGCATGCATGATCCAAGGCCGGGGGGCGGTTGCCGGCCGAAGGGCAATGAACGGCAGACCAGACACCAAAGGATGACGTTCTGTCACAGGCAGGCAACAGGAACCCTCCCGGGCACCCCTTGACCCCTAACGTCCGTGATCAGCACCGCCGCTCCACGACGGTCCCACCGGACAGGACGTACAACTCATGCTCATGCCCCGCACCCGCCACCTCGCCGTCGGCATCGCCATCACCACCGCAACCGTGTGCGCACTCCCCAGCCAGGCCCACGCTGCCGGCGCCCTGCGCATCTCGAAGATCTGGTACGACTCCCCCGGCAGCGACAACCGCACCAACACCTCGATCAACGGCGAATGGGTACAGATCACCAACGGCACCAGTACCGCGGTCAACCTCAAGGGCTGGACGTTGACCGACACCTCCAGCCACGTCTACACCTTTGCCACGTTCACCCTGAAGGCCGGAAAGACGGTCACGGTCAAGACGGGGAAGGGCACAAACACAGCCACGACCCTGTTCCAGCAGCGCGCAGCCTACGTCTGGAACAACGACAAGGACACCGCGACCCTGCGCCGTGCCAACAAGACCGTCCACCACACCTGCGCCTACAACTCCACCCGCTACGACTACAAAACCTGCTAGTCACGAATGGGCTGGCCGACGTCGGCAGGCCAGCTGGGACGGAAGCGTTCGATGAAGTCTGTGAAGTCGGTCCGCAGGTAGCGAGAGTCGGACGGCTTCAGCCGGATCTGCTGGCGGCTGTCTGCCCACCAGATCTCGAAATCGGCAACCGTGCCCTCCGCTGGCCAGTCTTCGCCCTCGCTCGGCAGCAGCAGAACGTCGACAAAACCTCCCACACACAGGCCGATGTCCACGAAGATCCCGACCGCACCGGGCCGGGGAACCTTCACCACGGTGCCCTCGAAGACCTGCCCGAAGCGCAGGTCCCTCCGAATCCGAGCCCACTCGACATCCATCACCACGAACAGATCATCACACCTTCTCCCTCTGCCTCAGCGGCACGTCACCGCCGTCATTCCTCCTGGAGGCGGGCCGGATCGCGGACGAGTCGTGGACGCCACTACGCCATGACCTCGCCGCTGACCCGGTAAGCACTCCGGCCTGCGGATCGATGTAGCCGGTCCGCTTCGCGACCCTGACAGCTGTCGGTGACCATTGGCAGGAACCGGTCTCCGATCACACGGCGACGCCCCAGTCGCCCGGGGTCAGTGGGTCCAAAGTGGGGTTCGCATTCATCCAGACCCGGTAGGACGCCCTGACATATTCGCGAGGCGCAAGCACGACCCCGGCCTCCGGTGGGGCGATGAACGCGTCATCGAGGGCCAGGAGCGCGGCCGCCGTGAAGCTCGCCTCGTCAACGTCGGCCGGCATCCCGGTCAGCAGCGCCACCCGGTCCGCGACCACCGCGCGGTGCAGGCAGTAACACCGCTCCTCCTCGGCCGTGACGCCGCCCTGGTGCGCGAGCACCGTCATACGGGCAGACCAGCGCAGCATGTGGTGCGCCACCGTCAGCAGCTGGCGCGGCGACGCCGCGTACACACCGCCCGGCGAATCCATGAGCACCTCCGGGTGCTCCTCGCCCTGGTCCTGCGCCAACTCATCGTCCACCGGAGTGTCCTCCCTCGAGTTCGCGGCCGATCTGGAGGCCACAACCCGCCTCCGAGTACCACCTATAGCATCGGCGCCAGGCCCCAACGGCGCGGGCCGCGGCGTGCATCGCCACGATGTCGCCGCGCAGCCGGGGCTGGCATCCGTCCACGCGGGCGAGGGTCGCCAGGCGGTGGACGTGGTCCGGGCGTGGCAGGCCCGCTCATCCGCGCGGCGGACACGGAAACGGACACACCGACCGACCCGGCCCACCCGAGCCTCGACGCATTCGGCCCTGCTCCACGCATGGTTGCGGCCCGGTGCGAGCGGTACTGTCCACTCCTGCTGCCGGGCACGTTCGCCGCCGGTCACGCCATGGATGGATGAGGCAGAGCCTGGCCGGCCATCATGTGGTCAGTTCGTGAGGGTGGCTCCGAAGTCGGCGTAGCCGATGGGGCCGGTGAGGTTGGCGAGTTCGGTCAGCTTGAAGGCGGTGGCTCCGAGGCCGGTGACGCCGGAGGCGCCGGTGGGGAGCTTCCAGACCTGGCCGCTGTAGAGGTCCTCGCCCGGGCCGCCGACGTAGACCTCGCTACGGCCGTCGTTGTCGGTGTCCACCGCGCTGACCGCCGTGCCGAACCAGTCGTGGACCTCGCTGGCGGAGGGCACGCCGGTGGTGTTCTGTGTGATCAGTTTCGCGCCGGTGATGGTGAGGCCCTTGGCGCTGCCGCGCAGTACGGTGACGGCGCCGGCCCATTCGGTCCCGTCCCCGGCGTTCTCGAAGGGGGCACCGATGACGATGTCCGCGTACCCGTCCCCATCGGTGTCGCCCATGGCGACGGCCTCGCCCCAGTGATCGTTGCGCTCGGTGGTGCCGGGCACGCCCGGGGTGGCCTGGAGGTAGGTTTCAGCCGGGATGGTGGTGCTGAACCCCTTGGGGCCGCCGTAGGCGATGTTGAGGCGGCCGATGTGGTCGTTGACGGTGTCGGCTGCGGTGCCGCCCACGAAGTCCTGGTAGCCGTCCGCGTTGATGTCACCGAAGGCGCCGTTTCGCCACAGACCGGGCTTGCCCCACTCCGCGGACAGGGAGTTGCCCTTGACGAAGGCGCCCGTGGAGGTGCCCTTGTAGACGATGTTCGTGATCTTGCGGTGAGAGTCGATCACCTGGGTCACGACATCGGCCAGGCCGTCGCCGGTCACATCGCCCACGGCCGGGTAGCTCAGCCCAAGGTTGTCGGTCAAAAGGAACTTGGTCGTGGCGGGCTTGCCGGTGCTTCGGCTGAGCGGTCCGACCATGGTCCGCAGTCCGCTGGTGCCCTGCTCCTTGATCCCGCGGTAGCCCTTGCCGGCAATGTCGGCGATCCCGTCACCGTTGACGTCTGCTACCGAAACCTTGCCGGATTCGAAGCGGGAGACCGTCGCGGAGGGCTCGCCGGCCGAGGCGATCGTGCCGCCGGACAGACCGGCCTTGCTTCCCCAGAGAACCATGTACTGGCGCTTTTGCGTCAGCGTCCGACCGCTGATCAGCAGATCGTCGATCCTGTCGCCGTCGAAGTCGCCATGGCCCTGAATCTGGCCCCATTCGTGACGATACCCGGGGGTGCCCGGAATGCCGGGACTGGCTTCGGTCAGTACGACGGCATTCTGCTTGTGCGCTCCACTGGGCGAGCCGTACAACACCGCAACAGCACCGGCCTCTTGGTGACCATCGATCACCGCCCCCTTCGAGCTGACCGCGATGTCGGAGAAGCCGTCACCGTTGAAGTCGGCAGAGTCATCGACCACCCGCTTCGGGGCGGCCGCAGGAGCAGTTTCGGTGCTCGCGGAAGCCGGGAAGCCCGCCGAGAACAATGCCACGGAGCACAGAGAAGCGGCCCCCAGCCTGCGCACACTCATGAGAGATCCCCCCAGGATCGAAATTCGAGACGCCATGCGATCACGAGATGTAATCACAACTCCGATCCTTTGAACCGGTCACCCCCCCCCTGAGCAGCGGAGTTGCTAGTTCCAGTGCATGACAAATCGTCACAGAATCACCCTCGCCGCTATCGCGATCAGCCGTTCAATCGATTGAGGTCGAGGACGGGGGACGGAAAGTGAATTCAGAATACCTTCTAGCATGAATGCATGAATTAGTACATTAATAACTACAAGATGGATATTTGATACACCCGGGGAACTCGCGCTCAGGCTCTAAGTGTGAAGCACCGGTTTCGTGACAGTGCCCGTCGCCTGATCATGTGCTCTGGCCAATGATGAGCTTGCTCCGGGGCAACGCGGGGACCTGGTCGCCGCTGCGGCGCGGGGCTGCTACGCCCTCGGCGAATCGGGCCTGTCCGGGCCGGGACTGTAAGACGTTCGGTGTAACTCCCGATCATGGAAGATGCATCGATGACCAGCAACAACGTGACCGAGACCGTCGAGCCGTCTGAGGCTGTGCCGTCGAAGTCCATGGATGACCGGTTGATCGACGAGCTCGTGGGTCGGGCTCAGGCCGAGGGTCTGCAGCTGACCGGTGAGGGCGGGCTGCTCCAGCAGCTGACGAAGCGGCTGCTGGAGTCCGCTCTCGAGGGCGAGATCACCGACCACCTCGGCTATGACAAGCACGATCCCGCCGGGAAGAACGGCGGCAACTCACGCAACGGCACCCGGGCCAAGACCGTGCTGACCGAGGTCGGCCCGGTGGAGATAGCCGTGCCCCGCGACCGCGAGGGTTCCTTCGAGCCGAAGATCGCCAAGAAGCGGCAGAAGCGTCTTTCCGGCGTGGACGAGATGGTCATCTCGCTTGCCGCGAAGGGTCTGACGACCGGCGAGGTCCAGGCTCACCTGGCCGAGGTCTCTGGCGCCGAGGTGTCACGCCAGACGATCTCCACGATCACCGACAAAGTCCTCGAGGGCATGGCCGAGTGGCAGAACCGGCCCCTGGACGCCGTCTATCCGGTGATCTTCATCGACGCGATCCACGTGAAGGTCCGCGACGGCGCGGTGGCCAACCGGCTTCCCAATGGAGAAGTCAAGCCTCGGCGCCTGTGTTGGGCCCGGCGGACCGCATGCGGCGAGACTGACGTTGATTAGCGGGTCGGGAAGGAAGCCAGGGCAAGATCCCACTGGTCTGCTGCGTGAAGCAGTGCAGCTGTGATCACACGCACTTCCACGAAGTACTGGTAGATGTCCGGCTTGTCATCGCCCTGGCGCCATGGAGGTGTCGCTTCTAGGGACAGGTGAAGGCTGTTGATGCTTCCTGAAAACTGACCCCGTACCGCTCTCGCAACCTTGACCCCCTGATCAATCTTGGAGGGTGCTAAAGGTGGAGGACTGGGCGGAGATACGCCGGCTGCATCGAGCCGAGGGCGTGCCCATCAAGGAGATCTCACGGCGGTTGGGGGTGGCCCGTAATACGGTGCGGGCCGCGTTGTCCTCGGACCGACCGCCGAAGTACGAGCGAGTGTCCCGCGGGCAGGTAGCGGACGCGTTCGAGCCGCGGATGCGGGCGTTGTTGAACGAGTGGCCGCGGATGCCGGCGCCGGTGATCGCGGAGCGGATCGGCTGGCCGTACTCGATGCCGCCGCTGCGTAAACGGCTGGCGTTGATTCGGCCGGAGTACGTCGGCATCGATCCGGTCGACCGGGTGACTTACGAGCCTGGCCAGATCGCCCAGTGTGACCTGTGGTTTCCCGAGACGAAGGTGCGGGTCGCGCCAGGACAGGAGCGGGTGCTGCCGGTGCTGGTGATGACGCTTGGGTTCTCCCGGTTCATGACGGCCACGATGATCCCGACCCGGCAGGGCGGCGACATCCTGTCGGGCATGTGGTCGCTGATTCACGGCATCGGCCGCGTCACGCGGACCTTGGTCTGGGACCGGGAGGCGGCGATCGGTGGAACCGGTCGGGTGACCGCACCGGCCGCGGCCTTTGCGGGGACGCTGGCCACCAAGATCAAGCTGGCCCCGCCCCGCGACCCGGAATACAAGGGACTGGTCGAACGCAACAACCAGTATCTGGAGACCTCGTTCCTGCCGGGCCGCCAGTTCGCGTCCCCGGCCGACTTCAACGACCAGCTGGGCCAGTGGCTGCTGCGGGCGAACGCCCGCACCGTCCGCTCGATCCAGGGCCGACCGGTGGACCTGCTGGAGACCGACTGCCTGTCGATGCTCCCGCTGCCGCCGGTCACCCCGCCGATCGGTCTGAACCACCGCATCCGGCTGGGCCGCGACTACTACATCCGCGTCGACACCGTCGACTACTCAGTGGACCCGCAGTTCATCGGCCGGTTCGTCGACATCACCGCCTCGCCCGAGACGGTGACCACGTTCTGCGATGGACAGGTCGTCGCCCGTCACGTGAGGTCCTGGGCCAAGCACGGGGTTGTCACCGACCCAATCCACGCCGCCACCGCCGCACGGATGCGCGAGGCCCTGGCACTGGACCGCCAGAAACGTGCAGCTGCCACCCGCCGGCACCCCGACGGACACGCGGTCGCCCTGCGGGCCCTGCCGGACTACGACGCCTTGTTCGGCGTCGATTTCAACCCACCATCCACGAAGGCGAAGTGATCCATGCCCACCACTACCAAGGCCAAGCCGGACACTGCGGGAGCCTCCCCCAAGGACGGCATGCCATCGATGATCGCCTACCTGACCCGGGTCCTGAAGATGCCCACCGTCGGCGCCTTCTGGGGGGAACTCGCCGACCAGGCCCGCGACCAGAACTGGTCCCACGAGGAGTACCTGGCCGCCCTGTTGCAGCGCCAGGTCGCCGACCGGGAGTCCAAGGGCACCACGATGCGGATCCGCACCGCGCACTTTCCGCAGGTCAAGACACTTGAGGACTTCAACCTGGACCACCTGCCCTCACTGCGGCGCGACGTCCTTGCCCACCTGGCGACGGGCACCTTCGTCGCGAAGGCGGAGAACGTGATCCTGCTGGGCCCGCCCGGCCTCGGCAAGACCCATCTGGCGATCGGCCTGGGCGTCAAGGCCACGCAGGCCGGCCACTCGGTCCTGTTCGACACCGCGAGCAACTGGATCGCCCGCCTGGCCGCGGCCCACCAGGCCGGGCGCCTGGACGCCGAACTGAAGAAGATCCGCCGCTACAAGCTGATCATCATCGACGAGGTCGGATACATCCCCTTCGACCAGGACGCGGCGAACCTGTTCTTCCAGCTCATCGCCTCACGCTACGAACAGGGCTCCGTGATGGTCACCTCCAACCTGCCCTTCGGACGGTGGGGGGAGACCTTCTCCGACGACGTTGTCGCGGCCGCGATGATCGACCGACTTGTCCACCACGCCGAGGTCCTCACCCTGACCGGCGACTCCTACCGCACCCGCCAACGACGTGAACTCCTGGCAAAGGGAAACCGAACGCACCAGGACTGATCGAATCCTTCCTGCCCGGGCAATGATGAGGGCGTGACGGACCAACAAAGCGAACCCACAGCCCTGATGTCGGCGTACGACCTGAGCTCCCCAGCCGCGTACGGATGAACGTCCCCAGCTATGTCGCGGGCGGGAGAGCGATTGAGGTTCCTGGTTGAGATCGTCAGGCCGACCGGAGACACTCGCACGATGAGTCAGATCGCATCGCCTGGATCGGTAGAACGAGGTTGGGACGGGCCGTGGTACCGGGTTCGCGCGGAAGCTTTCGAGGCGTCGTTCCTGCCCAGTTCAGGCGAGGACCTGGACGCGGTGTGCAATGTCGATGCCGAGGTCATGCTGACGGACGGATCGCGATGGAGCGCGACCTTCTTCACCGTCGCCGAAGTCGCGAGGTTGATGGAGACGTGGGCAACCAGCGGAGAGGCTCTGGGCGGCCGATATTTCTGGGTCTCGGATGGCTTGATCGTCCGGGATCCCGGCATCGACAACATGATCCATGTGATCGCCGGGCTGATCGAGGCGGACGAGTTCTCCGCGATCTTCCAGCGATTCGAAGATGACTGATCAGGCCTCCAGCCACCGAGTGCGAAGTGGAATGTCAGGCCACGTCAGTGTCCCGCTCGATGGCCTTAAGGCGGTTCTTGAGGCGGTAGCTGGGGCCGTTGATGGCGATCACGTCGCAGTGGTGTAGGAGGCGGTCGAGGATGGCCGTGGCGAGGACTTCATCGCCGAACACCTGTCCCCATTCGCTGAAGGTCTTGTTTGAGGTCAGGATGATCGAGCCCTTTTCATACCGCTTTGAGATGACCTGGAAGACCAGGTTGGCTTCTCCGCGCTCGAGGATCTCGTAGCCCACCTCGTCGACGACGAGGACGCCCGGCCGCAGGTAGGTGCCGAGCTTGTTGGCCAGGCGGCCGGCGGCTTCGGCGGCCTTGAGGTTGCGGACCATGTCGTCGAGGCTGGTGAAGTAGACCGAGTAGCCGGCCCGGCAGGCCGCGACGGCGAGAGCGACCGCGATGTGCGTCTTGCCCACCCCGGGCGGGCCCAGGAGGGCGGCGTTCGCCTTGGCCTCGACGAACGAGAGGGTGGCCAGGTCCTTAACCTTGCGCGGGTCGAGGTCGGGCTGGAACGAGAAGTCGTACTCATCGAGCGTCTTGTGGTGAGGCAGCCGGGAGAGCCGCAAGCCCTGGCGGAAGCGGCGGTCGTCGCGGACGGCCAGTTCCTCGGAGAGGACCAGGTCGAGGAAGTCGAGATAGCCCATCTTCGCCTCGTCCGCCCGGCGGGTGAACTCGTTGATGGTCTCCGCGAGGTGGGGAGGGCCGAGCTTGCCGGCCGTGGTGCGGATGCGGTTGCCGGTCAGCTCGCTCAAGACGATTCCTTCGTCGCTCGATGGGTGGTGAAGGGACGGGTGCCGGTCAGCTCGTCATAGACCGACAACGGTCGGCGCCCGACCTCGATCCGGGTGGCCGCGGCCCTGTTCAGCAGGGCCTGCAACGGTCCGGCCTCCTCGCCCCGGGGCCGTTCTTGACGGGGCTGGACCGGGATGTCGCCGGTGGTGGTCCGGCGGCCCTTGCCGGTCGGCAAGCCGTCCCAGTGCTTCTCGTCGACGACACGGGCACCGCGGCCGATGGCACGGGGATGGGTGGCCAGCAGCGTGCTGCCGTGGACGTCGGCGAGAGTGGAATGCAGCATGACCTGGGATTTCGTGGCCCGGATCTCGACCAGCTGGCGGGCGCGGACTCGGCGGGCCGGCACGGAGTAGAGGTTGCCGTCGAAGGCGACCAGGCAGTCCTTGCCGACGTGACGCAGCTGCCGTTCGGCCACCAGATAGGGGGTCGGCGGAAGCGGTTTGAGAGCCGCGTGATCTCTCGCCGCCCGCTCCGCGATGACCTCCCGGTGGGTCTTGTGGATCTGGGCCCGCCGCAGGGGCACCCAGGCCCTGAACGCGGCGTCTATCTCCTCGAGAGAGGAGAACGATCTGCCCGACAGAACGTGGTCGCGGACGATCAGTACTTGACGCTCGACCCGACCCTTGCCCTGCGGCCGGTAGGCGGCCAGCACATCGATGTCGAAGTCGTAGTGGCCGGCGAAGCCGACCGCTTCTGGATGCAGCGGGACTGCCTCACCAGGGGCGACGTGGCGGCGAACGACGGTTTTGGTTCGGTCGTAGACGATCGTCATCGGCGCCCCGCCGAAGTGGGCGAATGCGCGGCGGTGGCAGTCGAAGAAGGTCTGCAGGTCCTGGCTGGTGGTGAAGCAGCAGAACGGGTCCCGTGAGTACGAGAGCGTCATGTGGAAGGAGTAGACCTTCGCGATCCCCATGTGGGCGAGGATCTTCCCCTCATCACCCCAGTCGACCTGGGCCTGGGCGCCCGGGATCACCTCGAACCGGCGGTGCATCCCCGCCAGTTCCTTGGGCGTGATGCCGAGTTCCTCGGCGATTCGTGGCCGGGCCGTCTGAACGTAGAGCTTGACTCGTTGATAGTTGCCGGTGAAGCCGTACTCCTGGGCCAGTCGCTCGTGGATGACCGCGGCCTTCATCAGGATTTCGGCCCTGAGCATCGAGTCGATCAGCGGCCCGAACTCGTCGATCACCCTCACCCGCCGACCGCTCGACGACCGGCTCGGAGGCGTCGCCGGCCCCGGTGCCGAGAGGTACTTGCGGACCGTCTTGCGGTCCAGCCCGGTCTCCCTGGCGATCTCCGACAAGCTCATCGCCCCGGACTTCAGCAAGCCACGAAAGCGCCGAAGCTCCAGCCAACGCTGCGGATCCAAGACCACTGCCAGCCCCCTCCGCCGCCCGTATCGACCCAAGCAGCAGAGTGCCGAGCACCGGGTCTCACCGCATCAGCAACTGTCCCTTTTCATCCGTACGAGGCTGGGGACGTTCACGTGTACGCCGACACCTGATCGCGCAGAGGATGCGTGCGGCACTCTCAGCAGCTCTCTGGGATCCCGCCGGCGATCCTGCGGCGGCCGTCGAGGTGCTGGCAGCCATGGTCGAGGGAGTCTGCGGGAGAGCCACTACCGCAGACGAGGACCTGCATGTCCGGTTCGAGTCGGAGCCGCTCTCCTCGGCCTACCTGTTCTGCGCATCGCTGCAAAAGTCACTGAACCTGGACTATCTGCGGCAGCACCCTGACTTTCGCGAGGCCTCGCCAGCCGAGCATCTGGAACACATCCGCCCCTACCTCCCCCAGTTCCACCAGCGTCAGCAGGAGGTCCTACAGCTGATCGACGAAGAGTTCCCACAGCGAATTTGATCTTGACAGATCTCAACGACGCAACCAGGGGTCAAGATTCCGGGAGCACGTGGGGGTCAAGATTCACAGAGCGTTGACACGCAAGAAGGAGCGGCATTCCATGAACCCCGAGCACAAGGCCAGAACCACCCTTGGACCCCTGCCAAGACGCGGCTGGCGCACGGGCGGCACCCTCGCATCGCTAGCCTTGGTCCTCACAGGAATCGCCAGTCCGGCCCTCGCCAGCGCCCAAACCCTCCAGGCCTCCGAAACAGCCCGCAGCGCGAGCCCCGCAGGAGGCGGCGACGAATGCCGGCCTGACTACCCCAAGCCCCATGACTACTGGCCGTGGACAGCCGCCGGCAGCGACCACGAATGCAAGCCGGGCCAGCCCGGCGCCCTCGGCCCGACAGGGCCCACCGGCCCCCAGGGAGAACCCGGCGCAACCGGGCCCACCGGACCCACAGGCGCGACCGGAGCAACAGGCACTACCGGCCCAACGGGAGCAACCGGCGGCAGCGGCCCTATCCGGACCCACCAGGTTTACAGCCTGGCGACATCTGCAGAGCCGGGCGCTATCGGGGTGGCTAATGCCGAGTGTCCGGCAGGCGAGACCGCCGTTGGCGGCGGTTTCGAAGCGGGCCGGAACCTCGTGGCCAATTCGTCTCGGCGCAGCAATTTCGGAGATAGCTGGCACGTCGAGTTCCTAAACGTCGGCACTGTGAGAGACGGAGGCTTCGCCATCGCGATCTGCTCACCCGACGCAACAGCGATCTAGGTGTATTGATCACGAGCGTTGTTGACACTGGTTAGGTCTTGAACATGGCGAAGACCTCCGGTGTGGTGGGAGCTGTCTAGGAACCCATTGC
>NZ_JBHWMB010000113.1:0-17880 GCF_042730015.1 Streptomyces sp. NPDC059957
CGGACCCGTACCGCAGCAAGCTCCCCAGCCCTCATACAACCAGCGAACTACCAGACACACGCCGTGACAAGACCAGCTAACAAAGCACTACTAGGGCTTGCGCGGCAGGACGTGTGACGGGCCCACCGTCCGGAGCCCCGGCTCGCAACTCCGCCGTCATCAACTCCCGCACCACGACCGTCGAGGAGTTCGAGCGGGCCCACGACGGCCTGGTCCGCCACGCCCACCAGGACCGCGCGGCCCTCAGCGAAGCGCTGCGCGCTGCGCTCGCGGACCAGTGGTGGATCGCCCCGCCCCGGTCCCACTGGTACACCGACGACCTGGACGGACTGGCTCGTGTCGCCGCCGCCGTCCTCGGAGCGCTCCCGACGGGGGTGGCACCGGAGCCGCTCGTGATCTGGCGCAGCGACTGCCACCACACGGCGTTCGCCGTCGCCGGCGACGCTCACCTGGCCGAAGCCGCCCGGCACCTTACGACCAGGCCGCTGCCCTTCCTGCTCGCGACCCCCACCGGGCAGACCGGCACCCTGGATCCCCAGGTGCTCGTCCAGCGCCTCGCGGAGTACGGGCGCCTCGGCGAGCAGCCCGCCCCGGTGGACTTCGGGCAGGCCCTGCTGCGGGTTCGCCGTGACGCCTCCGCCGTTCCTGCCGCAGCAGCCCTCGCCACACCGGAGGGAGACAGGCTGGCGGCCTGTGCTCGGCGAGGCCGGAGAGGCCGCGGCCATCACCCGCCGCACCGCCTCCGCGCTGTCGTACGCCTACGGGGAGAACCCGGCGCACCTCGTGCTCGACACGGCGGAACGCACCACTCTGCTCAGGGGGTTCCCGGACGCGTTCCACGAACTGGCGCAGGCCCGCAAGGCCACCGGCCGCTGCTGGGACGGCGGGGACGAGGCCCTGCTGATCGCGGCGCTGCCCGAGGACCGGGAGACTCTGGCCGCATGGTGGCTCCCCGAGGTCACGGCCTGCGCCGTCACCGAAGGGCGCGGCGGGCCCGCCGTGCTCCCGGGGCTCGCCGCGGCCGGCGGACCCCCGGGCCCCGCCCTGCACCTCGCCGTGGCCACCGGCCTCGGCGCCCGTCACCCCGAGGACCGGCTGCGCGCCGTGGACGCGCTGCTCACCCTCGCGGCCCGGGAGGAACTGGACGCGGGGCGCCTGGGCAGGGACCTGCGCGAACTCCTGAACCTGGGCACCGTCAACTCCGGGTGAGCCGGAGAACCGGGATGTCCCTGTCGGTTCCCTTCTGGTACTGCTCGTACCGAGGGAAAACGGCGAGCAGGAGTGGCCACACCCTGGCCTTCTCCTCCGTGGGCAGGACTTCGGCGCGTGCCCGGAAACGGTCGCCCAGTACCCGTACGTGCACCACGGGGTTGGCCTCGACGCTCGCGAACCACATCGGGTGGTTGGCGGCGCCTCCGTTGGAGGCCACGATCAGATGGCAGTCGCCGTCCTGCGCGTGGATGAGGACGGTGCGGTGCCAGGCACCGCTGACGCGGCCCCGGTAGTCCAGCAACAAGCAGGGCGATCCGTTCATGTCGGTGCTCTCCGTGCCGTCCGACTCCTCGTACCTGATGCCCTGGTCTCGCACCTGCGGATTGGGGCTCAGTTTCACAGTGGCCGGGTCGTAGGCAGTCATGTGGATCCTCCGGAAATGAGTGGCAGCCTCGCCGATCATCCACCATCCGCGGTGCCGGATCCGGATCGAGAGTGTCGTGATGCGGCCTGGTGGAGTTCAGATCGTGCACACGCCCCGTTCCAGTGTCATGTGAAATATCACATGACATAAGTGCCGGCCGGGAACCCCCCGACGGTGCTCCATCACAAGGAGAACGAACCGCGATGAACCGCTTAGCCCTCCTCGCAGCCAGTGCCATGACCCTGGCCGTCTGCACGATCACCCCGGCCACCGCCGCCGCCCCGCCGGCAGACACGGCCGAGACGGTCACCTCCTGCGGGAACTCCGGCCTCCAAGCGGGTCTGGCCACGCGGGTGTGCGCGGAGATCACCGGCACGACCGTCACGTTCTACGGGAAGGCCGGACTTGTCGGCCCGCCCTCACCGCCCGCCCCGGGCAGCCCGCAACCCGCGGCCAGGGAACTGCTCACCACCCTGTCCGTGGAGGCCGTCGCAGGCGCCGCGCTCTCCACGCAGGTGAAGCCGCTCCTCTTCACGGCTGCCACCCTCGAGGTGCGCGCTCCCGCCGCCACCGCTCCGTGCGGTTCGACCGTCCGCGGCACCTTCGGCGTGGCCTCGTACCCCCGCGCGGCCAGTCCCGTGGCCCACGAGGTCACCCTCACCTGCTGAGACCTCCCGCGTGCACGGCGAAGAAGCCCCAGGTCATCGACCTGGGGCTTCGGTCAGCCGATGGGGCGGGTCACTTGGACCGAGTGGAGACGCTCACCCCGCTGAAGTCCTGCGCGGCGGCGAGGCTGAAGTACACCCATCCGGAAGGCGGGTTGTCCACCGTCAGGGTCTCGCCGTTGCCCGCGTTGGTGGACTTCGCCTGGTAGCTGCTCGTGGTGGCCCAGCTGCTGCCGCCGTAGTACAGGTCGGCGTTGCCGGCGCCGCCGCTGCTGGTGATGGTCAGCTGCCTGACCCCGGCCGGCAGGTACACGAAGTGGTAGCTGTAGTTCCCGGCGGTGGCCGCGAGGTTGTCCCGGCGGCAGTTCTTGTCGAACTGACGGGGGTCGCTGCTCGTGCACAGCGGGGTGGTGGGGGCCTCCGGCAGGGGGCCGCAGTCGTTGGTCGCGCACGCGGTCGTCAGCCAGGTCGCGAAGCCGGCGTCGTAGCTGGTGCCGATGGTCTGCTTCAGGAAGGTGCGGGCACCGTTCCAGTCGCCGGCCCGGTACTTGCCCAGCACGGTCTCCACGTCGGCGGGGTGCGCCTGGAGCATGTAGCGGACCGCCAGGAAGCCCCAGCGGTAGACGCGGTTCGAGTTGACCTCGGGGTCCGCGTCCTGGCCGTAGACGGTGTCGAAGAGGTCGCTGAGCTTGTAGGTCCTCTTGCCGGCCTCGGCGATCGCGTCGGCGTTGCGCTCGCCGCGGTAGCCGAACGAGATGTTCTCGGCGATGCCCTCGACCCACCAGATGGTCGGCGTCACGATGCCGGCCTCGAAGTCGCCGGCCATGTTGTAGCGGCCGTCGAGGTAGTGGGTGTACTCGTGGTTGAGGTTCCAGATCTGGAAGTCCGGGCGCAGCCAGTGGGCCTCGTGGGCGATGAAGCGGGCCTGGTTGCCGGCGGCGGCCGGGTTGCCCTCCTCGTACATCCCGCCGTTGTCGACGTCGATGTTGTAGATGGCCCAGGCGTACAGCGAGTAGTTGGTGTAGTCGTCGAAGACGACGACCTCGAGGTTGGTGTTCACGTCACCGGGGATCGCACCCTTGTCGCCGATGACCCGGTGGAAGTAGGCGTCCTGGTTGACCAGGCTGGTGCAGGTGCTCGCCAACTGCCCGGGGGACATGTCCTGGGCTCGGATCTTCAGGCCCGGGGTGCACGTGTGCTGGATCGGCAGGATCGCCGGCAGCACGCGCTCGCCCAGGTCGCAGATGGCGTAGGCCGCGCAGTTGTTCCTGTCGTACTGGCGCGTGTACCAGCCCAGGTTCATGGTGATCGGCGCGGTGGGGCCGACGTTCGGGTAGCGGTTGATCAGGTCCTTCAGCAGCGGGCGGACCCGGTTCTTGAGCTCGGGGACGTCGAGGGCGTGGCCGAGGAAGCGGCCGACGTTGCTGACGACGTCCAGACGGTTGAGCTGCGCGCTGTTGCGCGTGATGAATCCGGCCCAGGTGTCGAGGATGGCGGGGTCGGCCTTGAGGGCGGCCCGCCAGCCGCGGTCGTCGTTCTTGGCCTTGAAGCCGTTCTCGACGACCCACTCGACGTGCTGCATCGCGAGGTTCATCTGCCCGGGCCATGTGCCGTCGTAGCTGCCGAGCATCCACTTGACGACGCCCGCGTAGCGGCCGGCCGCGCGGGTGCTGTCGATCAGCGTGACGACCTCGCCCAGGATCTCACCGTTGGCGTCCGTGACGTCCTTGCTGCGCGGGGACGCGAAGAAGGCGTCCAGCGCGCCGAGCGCGGCACCGTCGAGTGCCGAGCCGTAGGGGCCGACGACGTCAGCGTTGTTGTCCTGCACGTAGTAGCCGGCCCGAAGGAACAGCACCAACTGCCCGACCGCGGCGCTGTTGCCGCCCGAGTAGGCGGCGGACGACTCGCGCAGCGCGTTGGCGACGGTCACCATCTGGGCTTCGTTGAAGGCCTTGAGCGCGTTCTCCCCGGTGAGGCTGAACAGCGGGTACGTACAGGAGATCCGCGGGAGCGCCTTGAGCTGCTGGACCAGGGCGCTGCCGGTCGCGTTGATCACGCCGGAGAGGTCGCCGCACTCGTCCCCGGCGGCGGCCGAGGACCGCCGGCTGTCCTTGCCGGACCTGGCCGGCAGTACGGGCTTCACGGTCGGAGCGGGGGCGGTGGCGGATTCCTCGGTACTGTCCTGCGAGGAGATCCGGAAGCGGGAGCCGTTGCTCATCGCATCGGGGGACTTGGGGACCGGGATCGACCGCGGCGCCGTGGCCGTGGTTCCCCGCGCGTACGCACCGGCGGGGGGCGTGGCGCCGGCGGAGGCGGCCTGGCTCTGTGGCGCGAGCAGGCCGAGCGCAAGGAAGACGACTGCGCCCAGCGCGGGAAGGCTTTTGGCTGGATTGGCTTCGTCGGCGCTCGGCGCCCCTGTGGTCCGGCCGTGGCCGGCAGGAGGCTGCGGACGATCCGGTGTCCCGCGGCCGGGACAGCCGCGGGACACGGGGTCGCTACTTCGGGCAGGTGTCGTGGGTCACCTTGCCGCCGGCGGTGGCGGCGGTGTCGGGGTTGACCGTCAGGCACAGGCCGGTCCACTGGTTGATGAACCTGAAGGCGGTCCTGCGCTCGTTTCCGACCTCGACCTGCGTCGGCATGATGTTCCACATCTGGTTGCCGGAGAACCAGCGGGTCTCACAGCCCCACCAGAAGAGCTGGGTCCCGGCGGACGGCGGGGTTCCGTTGTTCCACGGGATGGTCAGGCACATGCCGTTGCCGGACTTGATCCAGTAGTGGCCCTGGCCGTCGTACGAGGGTGCCTCGGCGCTCCATCGGTGGCTGGTCGGCGCCGTCGACTGGCAGGTGCGCTGGGTGACCAGGCCGCCGGTCTTGGTGCTGTCGAACTCCGGGCCCCGCACCATGCACTTGCCGTACTTGGTGTCGACGTAGGTCTTGTCGGCATTGACCAGCCAGATCGCCTGGTGGCCACCGGCGACCGTGTAGCCCTTGTTGCGGTCGATGATGTTCTGGATCAGGGCCCAGCCGGGGAAGTCCATCATGACGATGCCGAGGTGGCCGTTGCCGCCGCCCGAGTTCAGGTACTGCATCAGCCGGAAGTTGACGCCTTGAACCGCGGGCTGACCGTTGGCCCAGCCGTACCCGCCGGCGAATTGTGCAGGGGACATGAGGTCGCCGTTGTAGTCGGAGGCGGACGTGTACGTCACGAACATCTCGCCGCTGCCGTCACGGACTGCCTTGTCGATGTTCTCCTTGACGAAGCCGAATTTCTGGGGAATGCCATCCGGCTCCCAGTGATCTTCCTTGTGGCTGTTGAAGGTGTTGATCCCGTACTGGCCATCGACGTTGTCGAAGCTGCCCAGCACGATCTTTCCCCGGACCTGCGACAGGCGCGGCACGTACGCCACGGTTCCCCTGGTGATCGAAGGGGCGTAGAACAGGTTCGGGTAGCGATCCGCGTAGCTCTTGAAGATCTCTTCGATCTTCGCGCTGTCGGTGCTCTTCGGATCGTTCGCACACTCGAATGTGCCCACGTTCCCGCGAGGGCATTCCGCCCTCACACGCATGACGAGGGTCTCGCTCTTGTGCCTGCCGAGGAAATCCCTGGCCTTTGTCAGTACGTCATCGAAATTGGCGTCCTGGTACGACGATCCGTGATGAATCGTGAAGTGCGTTCCCCCGCTGACGCGGACCCGGATGTCAACAGCGCGGATTCCTCGCTCCAGCTGCGCCGTCAGGGTGTTCGCACTTTTTCCGAAGTTCTGCTGCGTCTCCGCAGGAGGCCCCCCTTGGATGGAAAGGGAGTCGTGGGTACCGGGGAGGGACAGGGCCGCGAGCCATGTGCCGCCCGCGATGTCCTTCATCCAGTCGGCGTTCGTCGCCGACCCGATGTTGCCGTAGGCGTCCCCGAAATTGCTTCCGTGGGCCCGGGCGGGAGTCGGCGTGAGGAGAGCGGTGCCGCCCGCGGCGCCGATCACGACCGCGCCGGCTGCGACACCGGTCACCATCCGACGTGCCAGCCGGCGAAGCCATGGGAGTGACCCCTGATGGACCTGATGAATGGATGATCGGGGCATGGAACTCCTACTTGGATCAAGGGTGTTCTTCAACGACCGAGGTCTACGGCCGAGGTCTACGGCCGATTGGCCGACGGGGGGAATGCCGCCACGGATCCCCGCCCGCCCGCCACTTCTTGTGGCGGGCGGGCGGGGGGAGGCCCCACGGGAGGCCTCCTGTAGCGCCGTCGGCTCAGGGGAGTGAGATCACTTGCCCAGGTAGGCGTTGACGATCGTGACCTCGGAGACGTTGCCCTGCTTGTCGGTGACCTTGGTCCGGAAGGAGATCCCCTGGCCCTTCGCGGGGTTCCGGACGGAGAACGCGCCGTCGGTGACCGTGACGCGCTTCCAGGTCCTGCCGCCGTCTTCGCTCACGGAGACCGTCAGCGACTTGAGGTTCTTCCCGGAGGCCGCGCCCTGCACGGTCACGGGGATCCGGGTGACCTTGCCCGCCGGGGCGCGGGAGGCGATGTCGAGCGGGGCGTGGAAGCGCACCGTGGAGACCGGGAGCGCGGTGTGGGCGGCGACCTGGCCGGAGCGGAAGGTGAAGCTCGTGTCGATGCGGGTGGAGACGGCGGAGACGTCCGCGGACCGCTCGACGGAGGTGGTCAGCCGGTACTTGGCATCGGCGCCGTCGACCGCGAAGGGCTCCCAACCGCTCAGCGGGTCCTCGTTCTCGGCGACCTTGACGCCGTTGCGGTACAGGGTCGTGGTGGTCTTCGTGAGCGCCGAGGAGCCCGCGTGGCCGGCGCCGTCGCCGAACAGGGGCACCGCGCCGGTGATGGTCTGCTTGCCCGTCTCCGGGTCGGGTGCGCTGCGGAACACGCCCAGTCCCTTGCCCAGAACCGGTCCGAAGACTCCGGTGTTGAAGGTCTCGCGGTAGGAGGAGCCCGCCTTGTAGCGCTTCGGCTGCAGGGAGGCCTGGTCCGCCTCGACGTGCTGGTCGCCGTCCGCGTTCGGGGCGCCGAGCTGCCAGAACCCGCTGCGCCAGGTCGCACCGTCGAGGGCGGAGAGCAGGAGCGTACGGGTACCGGGAGCGGGCTGGACGGCCCCGTAGAAGTCGCCCTGGGACATGCCGGGCAGGGTGGGCGCGGCGTAGGCATAGCCGGACTTGCCGCGGGCGGGCGCGCCCATCTCCACGGAGAGCTTGGCCAGCTCGGTCGCCTTCAAGTGCCGCTTGTACCCGGTGGCGAGACGGTTCGTCACGCCACCGAGGGCAACGTTGTACTGGGAGGCCGGTGCCTTGAGGAAGGTCGCGAGCCAGCTCTGCGTGAGCGAGCCGTCGGTCACGGCCGGCCCCATGTGGGCGGAGCGGAATCCGGTGTACCCCTTGGGGAGGATCCAGCCGTTGCCGAGGTGGCCTTCGCCGACCTTCTGCTGGTAGTACGGCAGGGCGAAGTCGGCCGTGGCCAGACCGGGAACGGTGATGTCCACCGGCTTCGCGGTGCGCGCGTCGACCTTGACCTTGGTGGTTCCGGCGACCTCCAGCCGCGGCTGGACCAGCCAGTCGACGCCCTTGGTGAGGTCCGAGCCGTCCTGGTACACGGCGCCGTGGAGGGCGTAGGTGCCCTTGGGCAGGCGCAGGGTGCGGGGTCCGGTCTCGTTGCTGATGCCCTCCCATATGCCGTCGGCGGCGCCGCCGATTCCGAACAGGGAGTGGGAGAACTCGCGGGCGGGGCGGCCGTCGCGGTCGACCGTCGTGATGGTGACGTCGTACGCCTCGGCCTCACGGACGGCTGCCGCGCCCGTGCGCACCGACTGGCCGCCGCCGGTGGCGGTGACGTAGGCGGAGAAGGCGCCGTCGACTTTGCCGAGCCGGGTGTCGGCGGCCAGGGCGACCTCGGCCCGGCCCCCTGCGGGCACGGTCACCTTGTTGGCGCCGAGCGCGAAGAACCCGGCCGGGGCGGGCTTGCCCCGGGCGTCCGTGCCGGTCACCGCGAGGTCGAGGGTGATGTCGGTCTTGCCGAGATTGCGGTAGGCGATCTTCTTGGTGAGCGGCTTGTCGTCGGCGTGCGGCCACTTGGCCGTGCCGAGGGACACCGACGGCTGCTCGGTGATCACCGTCTGGGTGAGGGCCTTGTCCACTTGCACGCGGCCCGTGCCCTGGTGCTGGACGCCGGTCGCGCCGGCCTTGGTGGACGCGGTCAGCGCGCCCTTGAGCTCGGTCCCGGTCCAGCCGGGGTTCTTCTGCTTCAGCAGCGCTGCCGCTCCGGCCACGTGCGGGGTGGCCATGGAGGTGCCGTTGAGTCGCAGGTACCCCGGGGTGGGGTGCTCGGCTCCGGGGTCGGTGTCGAGCTTGCTCCCCTTGGCCGCCGCGGCGGCGATGCCGACGCCGGGCGCGGTGAGGTCGGGCTTGACCGCGCCGTCGCCGACGCGTGGGCCTCTGCTGGAGAAGTCCGCGAGGACGTCCTTGGAGTCGACGGCGCCGACGGTCAGGGCGGCGTCGGCGCTGCCGGGCGAGCCGACCGTGGAATCGCCGGCACCGTCGTTGCCCGCGGCGATGGCGAACAGGACGCCCTTCTGCGCCGACAGCCGGTTCACGGCGGCCTCGACCGGGTCGACGCCGGGGAAGTCCCGACTTCCGAGGCTGAGGTTGACGATGTCCGCACCCTCGGCGACGGCCCACTCCATGCCCGCGATGACGGCGGAATCGCTGCCGTAGCCACGGTCGTCGAGGACCTTGCCGCTGATCACCTTGGCGCCGGGCGCGACGCCCTTGAGCGCTCCGCCGGACGCGGCCCCGGTCCCGGCCGCGATGGAGGCCACGTGGGTGCCGTGGCCGACGCGGTCCGCGGTGTCGGGGGAGTCGGAGAAGTTCTTCTCCCCGACGACCTGGGTCTTCAGGTCCGCGTGGGTCTTGTCGACACCGGTGTCCAGGACGGCGATCTTCACGCCCTTGCCGTCGAACCCGGCCTGCCAGGCCCGGTCGGCGCCGATCTGCTTCGTGCTCTTGTCCAGGCTCGCCTTGCGCACACCGTCCAGCCAGACCTGGCCGATGCCGGCTCCGGCGGCCCGGACGCCGCGCGTCGTGGGGTTCGTCAGGGCCTCCCAGACTTTCGTGGCGTCAGCGGGCGAGGCCACGACGGCTTCCGCGTTGACGGTCGGGAGGGCGTGCTTCGTCTTGTTGCCGGTGGCGGACCGCAGTTCCGTGCGCGCCGCCGTGGCCTCGCCCTCGTACTGGACGATCAGGCCGAGTCCGCCGCGGTGCAGTGCGCGCAGGGTCGGGTCGGCGAGCGTGGTGACGTCGAACAGGCGCCGGTCCAGCTTGCCGGAGGCCAGCAGGGCGCGGGCGTCGGCGGGCAGGACCAGCGTGCGGCCGTCGGCGCGTTCGATCTCGACCGGTACGCGTTCACGGCCCTTGCCGGGCTCGAAGCGCACGAGGGCGCCGCTGCCGTTCACGGTCACCCGGTCGCCGGTGATCAGCGTGATGGTCACGGGCGTGCCCGTGGTGGCGGCAGGGGCGCTCTGTGCGGGGGAGGCGGCGGGTGCCGCTCCTGCGGGGCCGGTCAGCCCCGTGCTGAGGGCGACGACGGCGGTGGCGAGGGCGAGGGCCCCCGCGGCGTGTCGAGGCCTGTATGTCCGTATGAACAACTCTGCTCCTGTGGAAGGCGCGCACGGCGGCCGGGGCCGTGGCGCGCGCCCCGTCGTGTGGCGTACGTGGCGTACGCGGTCTGTGTGCGGTGCGTGTGCGGTGCGTTGTGCGTGGCGTTGTTGTGACGCCGATCGCCGGGGCCCGGTCGACCCGCGTCCCACCAGCCCCCAGGGGGAGAGGTGGAGGTGGGCGGTGCGGGACGTCCGGGCCCTGCGGCGACCGGGTACGGCAGCAGTCCACCGGCTCGCGGATTGTTCAGCAGCCCTGATCCGGGCGGCTGAACAATTGATTTCCGTGGCCGAAGAGGCCCTTGTGGCTGCCGGTGCCCCCTCCTACGGTGGAAAGGATCTTGATCCCGGGGAGGGGAGCAGCATGGGAACTGGCGCGGGAAGGCCGGAGAAGGCGCTCGATCCGCAGGCCGGTCCCACCGCGCGGTTCGCCGGTGAGCTCCGCGAACTGCGCCGCGCCGCCGGCTCCGTCCCTTACCGGGAACTGTCCGTACGGGCCGGCTATTCAGTGACGGCGCTCTCCCAGGCCGCCGCCGGGAACCGGCTCCCGAGCCTGCCCGTGGCGCTGGCCTACGCCGAGGTCTGCGGCGCCGCCCGCAAGGAATGGGAACGACGCTGGCGCGAGGCCGAAGCCGCGGTCACAGCCGCGGCCGAAACCCTGGCCTCCCGCGAGCTCGCCGGCGACAGCGCCGACGGCGGCGACACCGCGCCCTACCGGGGCCTGACACGCTTCGAACCCGAGGACGAGCCGGTGTTCTTCGGCCGGGAACGCCTGACCGACCAACTGACGGCCCTGGTCGCCGAACACCGCTTCGGCGTCCTCCTCGGACCCTCCGGCAGCGGCAAGTCCTCCCTGCTGCGGGCCGGTCTCGTCCCACGCCTGCGCCGCTCGGCGCCGCCGCTGCCGCCCGCCGCGGCCCTGCGCGTCCTCACCCCCGGCGAACATCCGATGCGGACCCACGCGCCGGTCCTCACCGCGGCCGCCGCAGACGGCGAGACCTGGCTGATCGTCGACCAGTTCGAGGAGGTCTTCACCCTCTGCGCGGACCCCGACGAACGACGGGAGTTCCTCGCGGCCCTCCTCGCCGCCCGCAACCCCGCGAGCCGCATCCGCGTGGTGCTCGCCGTGCGCGCCGACTTCTACGCGAACTGCCTCGCCCATCCCGCCCTGGCCGAGGCCGCCCGCGCCGCGACCCTCCCCGTGGGACCGCTGACCGCCGAGGAGATGCGCGGCGCGATCGTGCGCCCCGCCGCAGCGGCCGGCCTCACCGTCGAACGCGCCCTCACGGCCCGGCTCGTGGAAGAGGTCACCCGCGAACCGGGCAGCCTGCCACTGCTCTCCCACGCCCTGCTGGAGACCTGGCGGCGCCGCCGCGGGCGCACGCTCACCCTGGCCGGACACGAGGCGGCGGGTGGTCTGCGCGGCGCCCTGGCCCAGACCGCCGAAGAGCTGTACGCGGAACTCGGGCCCGACCGCGCCCCCGTCGCGCGCCGCCTCCTGCTGAACCTGATCACCCCCGGCGACGGAGCCCCCGACACCCGGCGGCCCGTACCCCGCGACACCCTCGTGCCCCCGGACTCGCCGGAGGCCGCCGAGGCGGGGGCCGTGCTGGACCGGCTGGCCCGGGCCCGGCTCGTCACCCTGGACCGGAACGTCGTCGACCTGGCGCACGAGGCCCTGATCACCGCGTGGCCGCGGCTGCGCGGCTGGATCGACACCGACCGCGAACGGATGCGAAGCCACCGCAGGCTGACCCAGGCCACCCACAACTGGCTGGCCCGACGCCGCGACGCCGGGGCGCTCCTGCGCGGAGGGGAACTGGCCGAGGCCGAGGCCACGTTCGCGGACGCCGCGGGCCGCTCCGCAGAACTTGTCCCGGTGGAACGGGAGTTCCTGCATGCCGGCCTCGCGTTCCGGGCGCGCACGCGCCGAATCCGTCGAGGCGTGACCTCCGTGGTGGCCCTTCTCCTCGTCCTCCTCACCGTGGCGAGCACGACCGCCTGGCAGCAGGTCCGCGACAACGTCCGCCAGCGGGTCGACGCCGAGGCCCAGCGGGCCAAGGGGGAGGATCTGGCCGCAGGCCGGCTTGCGGCCGTGGCCCAGGGACTGCGGGCCTCCGACCCCGCGTTGGCGATGCGGCTGAGCGTGGCCGCCTGGCGGCTCGCCGAGACCGCCGAGACCCGCTCCGCGCTGCTCGCGGCGTCGGTCCAGGCAGAGTCGGATGCCTACGACGTGCCGGACGAGGCGGGGCCCTGGTACTCCCACCCCGCGCAACCGGTCCGGCTGAGCGCGGACGGCCGGATCGCGGTGACCGTCGACGTGGACTCCGTACGCGCCTGGGACGTCACGAAGAGGTCGGCGCTCGGCCCGGAAACGGCCCTCGACCAGGGCACGCTGTTCCGCGGGATCTCCCCGGACGGCCGCACCGCCCTGGTGCAGGGCTCCCGGGAGATGAAGGATCCCGGATCCGGGAGCGGGGCGCGTCGACTGGATCTGGCGTCCGGGACGGCGCTCGACGCCGTGCCCCGGCCGGCGGGCCCTTCCGTTGCCTGGACGGCCGCCGACCAGGTCGTCGCCAACATGGACATGGACGGTGCCGCGGGCCGGCTCTCGCTCAGGGACGCACGAAGTGGCCGCACCCTGCTGGAGGTGCCGACCGGGCGGCATCCGATGTGGGCACTCAGCCCCGACGGACGCCACCTGGCCCTGTGCGCCACGGGAGGGGACGCGGCGTACTCCTCCGAACGGGCCGACGTGCCCCTGCGGGTCTGGGACGTGGCCCGGAGCACGGAGCTGCCCGCTGCCCGACCCGGGGCGTGCGCCGTCGACTCGTTCCGTTTCACCGGCGACGGCGCCGTTCTCATGAGCCGAGCGCCCGGCGGCCTGGACCTGTGGGACCCGGTCACGGGCCGGGAACCGGCCCGGATCGACCACCACGGCCTGACCGAGGTGACGACCAGCCCCGACGGCCGGTTCGCCGCGGCCGTAGACGGCAGGGAGATCCTGATGTGGCGACTCGCCACCCCCGAACGGCCGGTCTTCCGGTACTCCCTCGCCAACGGGGCCGCCTCCCAGCTCCGGATCGACCCGAAGGACGGCGTCATCAGGTACCTGACCGAACGCAGGCTCGGGGACACCGTGGTGCGCACGATCTCCTACGGACCGGCCACGACCCCGGACTGGAACCCCGAGCCGGCGTCCACGGGCACCTTCAGCGCGGACGCGACGACCGTCGCGGTCGACCGCCGCCAGGGCGCCGCGACCTGGGTCGAGGCCTACGCCGTCGCCGACGGCCGGCGCACCGCCCGCACACCGCCGACCGACTGCCCGGAGGCGGTACCGGAATCCACCGGGGCTCCCACGGAACACGACTGCCGGGTCCTGCTCGCGCTCAGCCCCGACGGACAGACCCTCGCCCACGCCCGAACCGACTCGGCTGCGGGCTCCGACACGGGGGACGGACAGCGGGCAAGCGCCCAGGAGCCGGCCCTCTGGGACGTGCCGGCGAACAAGGCCCGCCCGCTCCCCGCAGACCCGAAACCCTCGCCCGCCGCCCGGATGCCCATCACGGGAATGGCCGTCTCACCCGACGGCCGGTCCCTGCTCACGACGCGCGCGGGCGTGGACACCCTGGACGTCCGGGACGTGGCGAGCGGACGCCGGACCCGGTCCCAGGACCTCACGAAGGACCGGACGTCCCCGGTGGCGAGCCGGGGGAGCGACCGAGCCGCCCCGGTGGCGGTCCGCCCCGACGGCCGGCTCCTGGCGACCTCCTCGAACACCTTCGACATCGCCACCGGCCGGCGCACCGAACGGGGCCTCGCCATGGAACCGGGCGGGGTGATGACCTACAGCCCGGACGGCACGCGCCTCGCGGTCGGCGACACGGAGGGCGTCGTCACCCTGTGGGACGGCGAGGCCGAGCGTCGACTGGCCACCCTCCCGGCCGGGTTCGAGGAGATCGGCCTCGACTTCGCGAAGTCCGTCACGGCCCTGGCATTCTCCCCCGACGGCCGGACCCTGGCCGTGGCCGGCGCCTCCGGCACGCTTCGGCTCTGGGACGTGCAATCGGGCCGACCTCTGGGATCACCGCTGCCGACCCCCGGAGACGGGATCGTGGCCATCGCCTTCTCACCCGACGGCCGAACCCTGCACAGCGCGGGCGAACACAGCAGCGTGCGCACCCACCAGGTGGCCCCGGCCCGACTCGCGGACTCCGTCTGCACCCGCGCCGGAACCGGGCTCTCCCGGTCCGACTGGCGCACCTACCTTCCGGACCTTCCTTACCGAAAGACCTGCTGACAGGGCCTTCCCGACCGCCACGGAACCCACGGGGGAACCACACCATGACGAACGCACAGATACTCGCTGTCTGCCGCAGCAACTGGGAGTACCGGGGGATCGACGACGCATCCGTACGGGAGATGCTCGACGAGCTCTCCGCCCGGCTGGAGGACGCGCAGGCCGCCGGCCGCACGGGACAGGACGTCGTCGGCCGGGACGTCCGCAGCTTCGCCGCGGCACGGGCCCGGGAGCGCGCCCCGCTCTCCCGCCGGGCGCTGCGCACCGTGTCCCTGGCCTGTTTCGTGCTCGGCTGCGTCCTGCTCTTCTCCCACCTGCGCCATTGGAGCACCGCGCTCGCCGTGCCCCCCGACTACCTGGCCTTCTGGACGGTCCTCGGTGTGGCCACGGTCGCCTGGGAGCTGCGGCGGGGCGGCCTGGGCCTGTGGGCGGGCTGGGCGCTCGGCCTCGTCACAGCCCTGCCCGCCGCGCTGCTCACCGACCTCCTGGCCGGTGACGGGGCGCTGTTCACGCTGCCGCTGTGGGTGGCGCCCGTCCTGCTGCTGCCCGGCCTGCCCTACGTCGTCGCCGACGCGCGGGCCAAGAGCAGCGGCCGCGCCGGCGAGGACGCCGTCAGCCCTCGAGACCAGTGACGGCGATCCGAGGAGGTCTCCGGCGTCAGAAGAGGCCGACCTCCTCGGAGCCCGACCTCCTCGGAGCCCGGCGTCCTCGAAGCACGACGGCCTCAGGGCGCGGCCGGTCGGCCCGTCCGGCGGCGGCGGGCGCCCCCTGCCGCGCCCGCCAGCTCGCGCTCGGCGCTCTCCAGCAGCATGTCCAGCGCGACCGGATAGGCGCTGTGCGGCATCCGGGCCGCGAGGAGCCCGGCGGTGGCCGCGATGTTCGGGTACGTCCCGGCCGGCAGGCGGGCGTACGTAGACTCCCACCGCTCCTCGTCGGACTCCCGAGCCTGCTCCGTGAGCGCCAGGGAACCCGCGTCGAGCGCCGCGAAGGCCAGACACTGGTCGATGTAGGCGTGATAGATCCGTACGGCGTCCTCGTCGGCGAACCCCGCGCCGCGCAGGCTGCCGAGGATGGCCTCGTCGGCAGCGATCTCCCGGGGCCGCCCGGTCACCCGGCTCGTGGTCAGCAGCGCGGCCTGCGGATGGGCGAGGTAGGCACCGTAAATGCGCAGGCCCAGGGAGTGCAGGTCCTCGCGCCACCGCCCGGTCGGGACCCAGCCCGCCAGGGCCCGGCCGATGAGCTCCTCACCGATGGCCAGGGTGAGCCCGTCCATGCCGTCGAAGTAGCGGTAGAGGGTGCTGGGATCCGCGCCCAGTGCGGCACCGAGCCGCCGGGCGGTCAGGCCCGCGCTTCCGTGCTCCCGCACCATCCGCAGCGCCGTCTCGACGATCAGCCGCTCGGTGAGCACCGTGCCCTGCCGGGTCGGACGCCGCCGTCGGCGGGCCTCCTCCGGAACCACGTCCTTCGGCATCGCGGACTCGCCTCCTGGACCGTTCGGTGCCCTTATGCCAACAGCATTGACCTTAACTCCCGGCGGAGGGTTCCATCAGCCCCCTGGGGGCACACGCCCCACCGAGAGAGGACCTCGCCATGCGTGTTCTGCTTGTGGGTGCCGGCGGTGTCGGGAGCGCGATCACCAAGATCGCCGCCCGCCGCGGCTTCTTCGACCGCTTCGTCGTCGCCGACTACGACCTGGCCCGCGCCGAGGCCGCCGTCGCCGCCCTGGGCGAGGCGGAGCAGCGCTTCACCGCCTGCCGCGCGGACGCCTCCGACGAGGAGGAGGTCGCCCGGCTGCTCACCGAGCACGGGTGCGACGTCCTGATGAACGCGACCGACCCGCGGTTCGTGATGCCGCTGTTCAACGCCGCGCTGGCGGCCGGCGCCCACTACGTGGACATGGCCATGTCCCTGTCCCGCCCGCACCCCGCGGACCCGTACGGCACGTGCGGGGTGAAGCTGGGCGACGAGCAGTTCGAAAGGGCCGAGGAGTGGGAGAAGTCGGGCCGGCTCGCGCTCGTCGGCATGGGCGTCGAGCCCGGTCTCTCGGACGTCTTCGCCCGCTACGCGGCCGATGAACTCTTCGACGACATCGAGGAGATCGGCATCCGCGACGGGGCCGATCTGACCGTCGAGGGCTACGACTTCGCACCGTCCTTCAACATCTGGACGACGATCGAGGAGTGCCTGAACCCTCCCGTCGTGTACGAGCGCGAGCGCGGCTGGTACACCACCGAACCGTTCAGCGAGCCGGAGGTCTTCGACTTCCCCGAGGGCATCGGACCCGTGGAGTGCGTCAACGTCGAGCACGAGGAGGTCCTGCTCGTCCCGCGCTGGGTCGGAGCGCGCCGGGTCACCTTCAAGTACGGCCTCGGCGACGATTTCATCGGCAAGCTGGGGACCCTCCACGCGCTCGGCCTGGACTCCACCGAACCGGTCACCGTCCGCGGTGAGGACGGCCGCCCGGTCCGCGTCTCACCGCGCGACGTGGTCGCGGCCTGCCTGCCCGACCCGGCGACCCTCGGTGACCGGATGACCGGCCGCACCTGCGCCGGGACCTGGGTCAAGGGCACCAAGGACGGCCTGCCGCGCGAGGTGTACCTCTACCACGTGGTCGACAATCAGTGGTCGATGCGCGAGTACGGCTCCCAGGCCGTGGTCTGGCAGACCGCCGTCAACCCGGTGGTGGCCCTCGAACTGCTCGCCTCCGACGTGTGGTCCGGGTCCGGAGTCCTCGGCCCGGAGGCCCTGCCGCCCCGCCCCTTCCTCGACCTGCTCACCGCGTACGGATCCCCGTGGGCGATGCGGGAACAGGACCCGAGCCCGGCACTGCCGGCTCCGGCTCCGGCTCCGGCACCGAACCACTGACACCGCCGCCTTGCCCGGACAGCGGCCTTCGGAGCCGTCAGCGTTCCGACAGCTCCGAGGGTGCCTCCTGGACCACCCAGCCGTTGCCGTCCGGGTCGGAGAAGGTCAGGAAGGAGTTCCAGGTGTCACCCTTGCCGTCCTCCCATCCCTTCTCGCCGACGTGCCGCACCGGCGACACCTCGACGCCGCGCACCGTCAGCTCCTTGCGCGCGGCCTCGATATCGGTGACGCAGAGCTGCAGGCCCTGGAGCGTGCCCGGTGCCATCTGGCGCGTACCGGGCGCCGGGGGCATCCCGTGCTCCAGCGCGATGGAACAGCGCGAGCCGGGCGGGGTCAGCTGGATGATGCGGATGCCGGGCGCGACCTCGCTGTCGAGGTCGACCGTGAAGCCGGCCTTGTCCGCGTAGAACTCCTTCGCCCGGTCCATGTCGGTGACAGGGACCAGAACCACTTCGAGCGTCCAGTTCATGACGGGCCTCCTCGGAACACGAATGGTGCAGGGAAGGTCCACCGTCGCCCACAGACTGCCCGTGTGCGAGCCGAAACGCGGCATGAGGCGCATACGTGCGACAAAGAAACGGGGCGGGGCCCCGCGGCACGCGCACGGTGTCCGCATGGAGGCGGCATGGAGGCGGCCGGGTCCGGGGGCGTTCGCGCCCACCGGACCCCCCCACCCTCCACCCCCTCCCCCCCCCCCCCCCCCCCCCCCGGCCCCCCCCACGGGAACCCCCCCCCCCCCCTCCCCCACACCCCCCC
>NZ_JBHWMB010000114.1:0-3225 GCF_042730015.1 Streptomyces sp. NPDC059957
CTTGACGCCTGGGCGTCAAGGGGGCCGGACCTTTCGTAGCGGGGACAGGATTTGAACCTGCGACCTCTGGGTTATGAGCCCAGCGAGCTACCGAGCTGCTCCACCCCGCGTCGTTGTGAACATCACTGTACGGGATCCCGGGGTCGCCCCCGACCACCACCGAACCGCTGCCGAAAAATCCCTGCCCACCGGGACGGAAAATATGCGCGGGCGAAGTGAGAATTTCCGGACCGGGGGATGGGGTGCGTTTTATTTCCACGCCGATCCGACCCCGGCGTGCTACTGTGGTTTGAGTTGCAGTTGTGGTTCCCAAAATTTCGAGCACCTCTGCCCACTCCTCTCGTAGGAGCAGGGCGAGTGTTCTTGTCTTTCCGGCGTTTTCCGGGCTGGGCAATCATCGGCGACTTGAGGTTCGCACAGTGCGGATCTCTGGGGGCTGTGCCCCGAAGGAGATAAAAAACATGGCTAATGGCACCGTGAAGTGGTTCAACGCGGAAAAGGGCTTCGGCTTCATCGAGCAGGAGGGTGGCGGTCCTGACGTGTTCGCCCACTACTCGAACATCGCCTCGCAGGGCTTCCGTGAGCTTCAGGAAGGCCAGAAGGTCAGCTTTGACATCGCGCAGGGCCAGAAGGGCCCGACCGCCGAGAACATCGTCACCGCCTGACGTTCACGCGTAACCACGTAGCTGGGGCCCGCACCTTGGGGTGCGGGCCCCAGCTCGTTGCGTTTCTGGATCCGCGGGCCGTCTCGGCCCGCGTGAGCGGCGCGACGGGGAAACCTGTCCCAGCGCCCCACCGTTCGGCCGATGGATGAACTCCTCGGCTCCCCACCCGCATGCGGCGCATATTTCGCCGACACATAGGGTGATAATCCTTATCTGACTGGTCGATCGAAGTTCGATTCGACTTCGTCATATCTTTTTATGCTCCGGCTCATTCTTGTGAATCCTCGTGCGGCCAGTTTTCCGCTGCCGAGAACTCCTCGATGTGCGCCGTATCGAGGAAGGTTCTGCATGAACCGCACGACCCGCATGAATGACCGCACTTCGTCCTCCCGTTCGGGTGGATCCGGCAGCTCCTACGGCTCCAACAGCTCCTACGGTGGCTCGTACGGCGGCTCCTCCGGCTCCTCCAGCCGTTCCGGCAGCCGCTTCGGCTCCTCGGCCCCCAGCCGCTCCGGCGGTGGCGGCGGCCCCAAGCGCTCGGGCGGCGGCTACGGGCGCCGTCCCGCCGCACCGCAGGGTGAGTTCGCCCTGCCGGTGACCGTGGTCCCCGCGCTGCCCGCCGTCGAGGCGTTCGCCGACCTGGCGATGCCGGCCCAGCTGCTCACCACGCTCACCCGTGAGGGCATGACCACCCCGTTCCCGATCCAGGCGGCCACGCTGCCCAACGGGCTCGCGGGCCGGGACGTCCTGGGACGCGGCCGCACCGGCTCCGGCAAGACCCTGGCCTTCGGCCTCGCGCTGCTGGCCCGTACCGCCGGCCAGCAGGCCGAGCCGGGCCAGCCGCTCGCGCTGGTCCTCGTACCCACGCGTGAGCTCGCCCAGCAGGTCACCGCGGCCCTCACGCCCTACGCCCGTGCGGTGAAGCTGAGGATCGCCACCGTCGTCGGCGGCATGCCGATCCACCGGCAGGCCGGCGCGCTGCGCGCCGGGGCCGAAGTCGTCGTCGCCACCCCGGGCCGGCTGAAGGACCTCATCCAGCGCGGCGACTGCCGGCTGAACCAGGTCGGGATCACCGTCCTGGACGAGGCCGACCAGATGGCCGACATGGGCTTCATGCCCCAGGTCACCGCGCTCCTCGACCAGGTGCGTCCCGAGGGCCAGCGGATGCTGTTCTCCGCGACCCTGGACCGCAACGTCGACCTGCTGGTCCGTCGCTACCTGACCGACCCCGTCGTGCACTCCGTCGACCCCTCGCAGGGCGCGGTGACCACGATGGAGCACCACGTCCTGCACGTCCAGAACTTCGACAAGCAGGCTGCCACGACCGAGATCGCCGCCCGTGAGGGCCGCGTGATCATGTTCCTGGACACCAAGCACGGCGTGGACAGGCTGACCGAGCACCTGCTGAGCAGCGGGGTGCGCGCCGCGGCGCTGCACGGCGGAAAGTCGCAGCCCCAGCGCACCCGTACCCTCACGCAGTTCAAGTCCGGACACGTCAGCGTGCTCGTGGCCACGAACGTCGCGGCCCGCGGCATCCACGTCGACAACCTCGACCTCGTCGTCAACGTGGACCCGCCGACCGACCCCAAGGACTACCTGCACCGTGGCGGCCGTACCGCCCGCGCCGGGGAGTCCGGCAGTGTCGTCACCCTGGTCCTGCCCAACCAGCGCCGCGATATGGTCCGTCTCATGCAGGCCGCCGGAATCACCCCGCAGACCGCGCAGGTCCGCTCCGGCGAGGCCGAGCTGAACCGGATCACCGGCGCCCAGGCGCCGTCCGGCGTTCCGGTCGTCATCACGGCCCCCGTCACCGATCGGCCCAGGGGCGGCACCGGCGGCGCCTCCCGGGGCCGCCGCAGCCGGCCCGCTCAGGACCGGCGCAGCAGGACCGCCACCACCGCTCGGGGGCCGCAGCGCCAGTCCCCGGCCACCACGGCGGCTTAGGCAATCCCGCCCGGATCCTGCCGGACCGGGCACGGACGGTTCTCTTCTTACCTGTGAGGCAGCATGCGCTTCGTCATCGCCCGCTTTCCGTTCGACCTGACCAAGGCCGGGGTCCTGGAATCGATGAAGGGCGTCAAGCCCGAACCGATCACCGGTGACTCCGTGGTCATAGGGCGCCGCTCGTACCCCGTGAAGCAGGTCGGCGCCGTCGTCACCCGCCAGGACCGCCGCGACTTCACCGCCGCCGAGGTGGTCAGGGCCCTGACTGCGCTGGGGTTCACCTGTCGCCCGCTGGAGACGGTTCCGGCGCCCGCCGAGCCCATGACCCCGCTCCAGAAGGCCTCCGCCATGCTCGGAGCCCCCTCCGGCGTGTAGCGGGAGCAGCGGGAACAACGCGTACGGAGCCCAGGGCCCCGGTCGGCACCAACCGACCGGGGCCCTGGGCGTTTCCGTATGCCCGGGCCCGGCTCATGCCCGGGTCCAGCGCGGGCCCGCCGCGGTGGGGGCCGGCGGGGGCTCGGCCCCGTCCAGGCGCAGGCTGCGCAGCGTGGCTTCCGTCTCGCGCTGGAAGTGCGCGTAGGTGATCAGCCGCTCCCACAGCGGGTCGGGACGGCCC
>NZ_JBHWMB010000114.1:3235-17681 GCF_042730015.1 Streptomyces sp. NPDC059957
GGCCCGGAACGGTGGCTCCGCGCGCCTCCCACTCGCGGGCGAGTTGCTCGAAGACGACCGCCCCGCCCGACGGGGCGGCGGCGCTGCCCGACTGCTGCCGGGGGATGCCCCGCGCCAATGCGGCGGGGGCGCGCTCGGGTGCCCGGTGCCGGGCCGGGGACGGGGAGACGGCGTGTGGAGTGCCCATGCCCGCCCCAACGATTCTGCGGGCCCCCAGGTACGCCTCCCGGCCCGGCGGGATGGAACACGGGGGCCCGATGCGGATGCCGCTGCACGGCGTCGCTTCCTGTGGCACTTGCGGGTTCGAGCTGCGGAAGGATACTTCTGGGGTGTTGTTGACGTGGATCGATGAGGTGGCGGACGAGCCCCTGATGCTGGAGCCGGCTGACCGGCGGGCGGAAGGGGAGAGCAACACCTGGTGGCTGGGTGCGGACGACGAGGACCGGAGGTCCTTGTCCGTCTCCGAGGTGGTGGCCGCCTTCGAGCGGACTGCTTCAGCCCTCCGGGGGCGCATCCGAGAGCTGGGCTTTCCCGGGGCGGCGACGTTCTACGTGTGGCACGACGAGCAGGCCGGGCAGCTCCGGTGCTCGACCTGTTCGCTGCCCCCGGACGCCTTGCCGTTCGGCGGTCCCTACATGGCCTCCGACGACCTCGGCCCGATCGTCGAGGGGTTCCTGACCGGCACTGAGCCCGAGCCGGCGCCCTTCCGAGTCTGGGTCAGCAGCGTCGGAGCCGCTTCACACTGACCGGAGCGGCCTGTTCACATGGGCGGGACGGTCGTGACCGATGAGTGCGGAGGCCAAATGCGGACGCCGGCCGGACTCGCCGCAGCGCGTCACATCCCCACCGCGACCTGACAGTCGGGGCACACCCGATCAGTCCAGGCGGGTGGGGGAAGAGGCTGCCGGGGCCAGGATGCGGGGGGATCCGGTGCCGTCCGCCGGGACCGTCCAGAGGTCCGTGGTGTCCACGGAGCCCTCGGTGGGGAGGGCGTAGGTGAGGGTGCGGTCGTCGAGCCAGAGTGCCTGGTCGTCCACGCTGCGGTTCTCCGCCAGCGGTTGCTCCCTCAATGTCTTCAGGTCCAGTACGTGTTCGCGCCACAGGGATGCCCCGCGCTGGACCCGCTTCTTGTACGCGACCCGGGTCTCGTCGGGGGACAGGGACGGGCACTCGACGTTCGAGGCCAGGGTCGTGACGCTGCGCCTGGCGATCGAGCCCTTCACCAGGTACGTCTGGTTGTTCGTGCCCAGGGTGGCGTAGAAGGTGTCGTCGTCCTTGGAGAAGGTGACGCCCCAGAAGTTGGCGTCGCTCGCGCTGTAGGGGCGGCCGTCCAGCTCGATGGTGAACTTCTCCAGGTCCGCGTCGAGCGCCCCCGTACGGGTGTCCACGATCGAGGTGCGGGTGGAGAAGAACGCGGAGCCGTAGGACTCCCCGGCCACGAAGACCGTCCAGGCGGCGAAGCGGCCGCTCGGCGAGACCCGGGCCCGGGACGGGGTGCCCGCGAGCGGGAACGTGCGCACCGTGCGCAGTTCGGAGTCGACGATCAGAGCCCGGTTGTCCTGGGCGAGGGCGCCCGGGGCGGAACTCAGGCACACGCCGGTGCCCGCCGAGGCGTGGAACCGCAGGCAGGTGAGGCTCGATGCGGTCCGCTCGCCCTGCCGGGAGCGGTCCGGTACGGAGACGAGGGCTCCGCGGTGCGGGCCCTGCGCGCCGTTGAGGAAGGCCAGGCCGCCGCGCCGGTCGAGCACGACCTTGCCCGGGGTGGCCGTCGGGTCTCCCGCGCGGGTCTGCTCGGACCGGGCGGCGGCGCGCACCACCAGCACGCCCGCCAGGCCTCCGAGGATCAGCACGGCCAGGGCGAGTACGAGCAGCCGGCGTGAGCGCGTCATCGGTTTCCTCGGGTGCGTCGGGGTTGCGGGGCCGCGGCGGCGGCGCCGTCCGGGGCCGTGGGGCGCAGTACGAAGCCGGCTACAGCCGCGCAGCAGCACAGGCCGGCCGCGGCGGCGGCGAGCGCCGGGCCCGAACCCATGACCGTCCACGCGGCGCCGAAGGCCAGCGAGCAGCCGAAGCGGGCCAGGGCCTGGCCGGTGCCGACGAGCGCGATGCCGGTGGCCCGAAGCTTCGCCGGTACGGTCGCGGCCACCGCGGCGGGCAGCACCCCGTCGGTGGCTGCGTAGAACATGCCGTGCAGGGCGAGGACCAGGTAGGGGAGCGCGGGCAGGCCGGGGGCCCACAGGAGCAGCCCGTAGCCGGCCAGCAGGAGGGCGTGCCCGGTGAGGAACACGGTGCGGCGTCCGATGCGGTCCGCGAGGGCGCCGGCCGGCACGGCCAGCAGCAGGAACACGGCCGCGGTGCCCAGCGGGAGCAGGGGGAACCACCGCTCACCGATGCCGGTGCGGTCCTGGAGAAGCAGGTAGAGGAACGCGTCGCTGACGGTGGTGAGCCCGAGCAGGGCAGCGCAGCCCGCCAGGGCGCGCAGCCGGGGCAGACGCAGCAGGCCCAGCGCGTCGCGCAGGTTCACCGCGTCAGGCTTCGGGGAGGGCGCCTCGGAGGGTGCGGGCTGCCGCGGGGCGGGTACCGGGGGAGCGGCGGGCTTCGGGCGGCCGCGACCCGGCTCGGCGCCGGACGGGACGAACAGCAGGAGCACCACGACGCCCAGGGCGGCCACACAGGCGCTGACCCCGAAGACGGCGTCGTACCCGTCGACCGTCACGCTCAGGATGAAGAAGGCGGCGAGGGGCCCGAGCAGCGCCCCGGTGGTGTCCATGGCGCGGTGCACGCCGAAGGCCCGACCCTGTAACTCGGGCGGTGTGGAAAGAGAGATGAGTGCGTCGCGCGGTGCGGTGCGCAGGCCCTTGCCGGTCCGTTCCAGGGCGAGGATCAGTGCCACCGGGCCGAGGCTGTGGGCGAGCAGCAGCAGCGGCTTGCACAGCGCGGACAGTCCGTAGCCGATGCCGGCGATCAGCTTGTGGTTGCGGATCCGGTCGGCGAGGTGGCCGCCGGTCAGCTGCACGAGCGCGCTGACCCCGTTGTACAGGCCGTCGAGCGCGCCGAAGCCGAGCGGGCTCAGGCCCAGCCCGGCGACGAGGTAGAGCGGCAGGACGGCGGTGACCATCTCCGAGGAGACGTCGGTGATCAGGCTGACCGAGCCCAGTGCGAGGACGGTCGAGGCGACCGCGGGTCCGCGGACGGGGGACCCGTCGGCGGTGGACTTCGCGTCCTCGGGCGCGGAGCGGTCCGCGAGGTACATGCTTTCGAACTCCCGGTCCGGCGTGCGTCTGTACGGTGAGCCAGTCGTGCGTGCGAATGGCACCCTAATGGTTGTACGGGCCAACTGGGCCGGGTACGGGAGGATTCGGCCGTCCAGCCCTCTCGGCCGCCCAGTCCCTTCGGCTGCCCAGTCCTTCGGTGGCTCAGGCCTGGCGGCTGCTCTCGTCGCGCAGCCAGGTGGAGAAGTCCCCGGTACGGATGGCCTTGCGGGCTCCCCGGCGGGCCACGAGGGCCGCCACGACGAACACCACCACGCCGGGGAGCAGTTGCGGCCGAGCCCGGAGCAGCGCCCGCAGGTCTCCCGTACCGGTGCGCGCGGACGGCGGGGGCGCCGCGGCCGGCTCGGAAGCCCGTGCGGCCTGGAACCGCTCCAGCTCGGCCGAGGAAGTCACCGCCCGCACACGGCGTTTGATCAGATCGCCCCAGGTGCGCGGCGGGAGGACCACGACCCTGGCCGACTCCACCACCCGGCGCTCTCCCGGTGCGAACGCCAGGGACGCGGCCAGATCGTCGGCCATCAGCGGCGGCAGGGCGGCGAGCCGGGCGTGCCCCGGCTCGGTCACCGCGATGACCCCACGCCCGAACAGCCCCTCGCGGACGGCCGGCAGCAGCTGCCAGACCCGGTAATAGGCCCGGACCGGCCAGGCGCAGCCGCTCAGCGGAATGTCCCGGCCGGGTGCCGCGGCGAGCAGGGACGGGCTGTCGGCGAGGGCGCAGGCGAGGGCCCGTACGTCGGCCGCGCCGACCACCACGTCCGCGTCCACGTACAGCCGGGGGAAGCCGAGTGCGTGCTCGTCGCCCACCCGAAGTGCGGTGTGTTTGGAGGGAGTCGGGATCTCGACCACCCGTACGCGGGGGCCCCGTGCGGCGGCCACCGCGGCGGTGTCGTCCGTACAGCCGTTGCACACCACGACGATGTCGGGTCCCGCGGCCGGAGCCCCGTCCAGGAGTGCGTCGAGGAGCCGGCCGATGACCCGGCCCTCGTTGTGGGCCGGGATCACGATGCTGGTCACCCCGGAAGTATGCACGCCCGAACGCCCGTACCGACCGTTTCCTCCAACTCTCCCCGGGGGTACGCCCCGTGGTCTAGATTGAACGCAGCCGACCGGATTGGGCGTGCTTCGGCAATGCCGTGGTCCACGCTGTGATCCAGTCGGCGCAGGGCAGTTGGGGCAGGTTACGGGTTCGGCGGCTTGGGGGAACAGGCCGCCTGTCCGTGGCCGGCCGGCGCGAGGGGTGCCGGACGGCCGGGGGGCGGAAGTACGTGCAACACGTACGGCATCGGTCGTGGGGGCCACCACCGTCGGGCGGGTCACGCACGGGTCGCGCAGGCGCCCGGCATGCCCTCGACGGCACCCCCTTCCTTCGCACGCGTTCCGGCCATGGGTCGTCGACACGCCCGCGGGCGTGCGCGGAAGGAAAGGGAACGCTGTGAAGGACACCGCGAAGGACGCCGGGCGGGACGCCGCGGGCGCAGGTGCGGGTGCGGGACGGACCGAGCCGTTAGGGGTCGCCGTCGTCGGAGCGGGCTACTGGGGCCCCAATCTCGTCCGCAACTTCCAGTCCAGTCCGGAGTTCCGACTCCGCTGGCTGTGTGATCTGAACGTCGACCGGGCACGGCAGGTGCTCGGCGGCTACTCCACGGTCCAGGCGACCGCGGACTACGCCGCGATCCTGGCCGACCCCGCCGTCGAGGCCGTCGCCGTGGCCACCCCGGCAGGCACCCACCTCGACGTCGCCCTGGCTGCCCTGCGCGCCGGCAAGCACGTCCTCGTGGAGAAGCCGCTCGCCGCCACCTACGAGGACGGACTGCGGCTGGTGAACGAGGCCGAGGAACGCGGCCTCACCCTGATGTGCGACCACACCTACTGCTACACCCCGGCCGTGGCCCGCATCCGGGACATGGTCCGATCCGGCGAACTCGGCGACATCCAGTTCGTGGACTCGGTGAGGATCAACCTCGGGCTGGTCCAGAAGGACATCGACGTCCTGTGGGACCTGGCCCCCCACGACCTCTCGGTCCTCGATTTCATCCTTCCGGACAACGTCCACCCGGTCGCCGTCGCCGCGCACGGGGCCGACCCGATCGGGGCCGGCCAGTCCTGCGTGGCCTACCTGACGCTCCAGCTCAACACCGGCGCCATCGCGCACGTGCACGTCAACTGGCTGTCCCCGGTGAAGGTCCGCACCACGATGGTCGGCGGCTCCAAGCGCACCCTGGTGTGGGACGACCTCAACCCCTCGCAGCGGGTCGCGGTGTTCGACCGGGGAGTCGACCTCACGGCGCCGCAGGAGATCGGCGCGGACGAGCGCCGCGACATGCTCGTCTCCTACCGGACCGGAGACATGGTGGCCCCCGCGCTCGGCGAGAAGGAGGCCCTGCGCAGCATGGTCGAGGAGTTCGCCGCGGCGATCCGGACGGGGCGGCCCGCGCTCACCGACGGCCGGGCCGGACTCCAGGTCCTCGACATCCTCGAAGCGGCCTCCCGCAGCCTGGAGTTCAAGGGCGCCGTCGTCGGACTGCGCACCGGACGTTGAGCGACCCGAACGCCGCCCGGACCGCGTGCGGCGCGCCGGGCACAGCCGGGAACACCATGACCGACTCAGTAGGAGCAGGGCGTTGAGCAGCGTACGAGGCAAGAGGATTCTGGTCACCGGCGGAGCGGGCACGATCGGCTCGCACCTGGTGGACCTGCTGGTGGACAACGGGGCGCGCGAGATCGTCGTGCTCGACAACTTCGTACGGGGACGCAGGGCCAACCTGGCCCGCGCCCTGCCGAGCGGGGTCGTGGACCTGGTAGAGGGCGATATCCGGGACATATCCGCCGTGCGCAAGGCGACCGAGGGGGCCGACTTCGTCTTCCATCTGGCGGCGATCCGGATCACCCAGTGCGCCGAGGAGCCGCGGCTGGCCAACGAGGTGATGGTCGACGGGACGTTCAACGTACTGGAGGCCGCCGCGGCCGCCGGCGTGGGCAAGGTCATCGCCTCCTCCTCGGCCTCGGTCTACGGGATGGCGGAGTCCTTCCCGACTACCGAGCGCCACCACGCCTACAACAACGACACCTTCTACGGGGCCGCGAAGGCCTTCAACGAGGGAGTGCTGCGCAGCTTCCACGCCATGTACGGGCTGGACTACGTCGCACTGCGCTACTTCAACGTGTACGGCCCCCGGATGGACATCCACGGTCTGTACACCGAGGTGCTGATCCGCTGGATGGAGCGGATCGCCTCCGGCGAACCGCCGCTGATCCTCGGCGACGGCACGCAGACCATGGACTTCGTCGATGTCCGCGACATCGCGAGGGCCAACCTGCTGGCCGCCGAATCGGACCTGACCGACGAGGTGTTCAACGTCGCGAGCGGCACCGAGACCAGTCTCCTCGACCTGGCCAACGGCCTCCTGGAGGCCATGGGCGCCGAGGGCCTGGCGCCGGAGCACGGACCGGCCCGCGCCGTGAACGGGGTGACCCGCCGGCTCGCGGACACCTCGCAGGCCGCCACCCGCCTCGGCTTCACGGGAGGGATCGACCTGCGCACCGGGCTGCGGGACCTGGTCGACTGGTGGCGGGCCGAGCGCGTGGCGGATGCGGAGTCCGCAGGTGCCGCCGGGGAGGCCGGCCGATGAACGCCCAGGACGCTCCCGCCCCCGTTCCCGCCCCCGTTCCCGCCCCCGCCCGGATCCCCGTCATGATCCCCTGGCTCGGCGAGGAGGAGGCACGGGCAGCCGCCGATGCGGTTCTGTCCGGCTGGGTGGCCCAGGGGCCCAGGGTCGCGGAGTTCGAGCGGGCCTTCGCCGAGCGGGTGGGCGCGGAGCACGGCATCGCGGTGAGCTCGTGCACCACCGGCCTGCACCTCTCGCTGATCGCGCTCGACCTCGGTCCGGGAGACGAGGTCGTCGTCCCCTCCCTGTCCTTCATCGCCACGGCCAACGCGGTGCGCTACGTGGGCGCGCACCCGGTGTTCGCGGACGTCGAGGAGGCAACCGGGAACCTGACCCCGGCCACCGTGGACGCCGTCCGCACCTCGCGCACCAAGGCCGTGATCGCCGTCCACCAGGGCGGGGTCCCGGCCGATGTGCACGCCCTGCGCGCCTTCTGCGCCGACCAGGGCCTCGCGCTGGTGGAGGACGCCGCGTGCGGCATCGGCGCCACCGTCGGCGGGAAATCGGTCGGCCAGGGGGCCCTGCTGGCCGCCTGGTCCTTCCACCCCCGCAAGGTGATCACCACCGGCGAGGGCGGCATGGTGACCACGGACGACGCCGCGTGGGCGGAGCGGCTGCGCCGCTTGCGCGAGCACGGCATGAACGTGTCCGCGGCGCAGCGGCACGCCAGCAGCAAGCCGATCGCCGAGAGCTACCTGGAGGTCGGCTACAACTACCGGATGACCGACATCCAGGCCGCGGTCGGCCTGGTGCAACTGGGCAAGCTGGACGAGATCGTGGCCCGCAGGCGCTTCCTCGCCGCCCGGTACGCGCAGCTCCTCGCCGGTGTCCCGGGCCTGACCCCGGTCCGGGACCCCGCACACGGCGAGGGCAACTTCCAGTCGTACTGGGTGCTCCTGGCCGAGGACTTCCCCGTCGGCCGCGACGAGCTGCTCGCCGTGCTGGCGGACGCCGGGATCTCTGCCCGGCGCGGGATCATGGCCTCCCACCTGGAGCCGGCGTACGCCGATCACGGTGCGGCGGCGCTGCCGGTGACCGAGCGGATCACCCGCGACTCGCTGATCCTGCCGCTGTTCCACACGATGACCGAGGAGCAGCAGGACCGGGTGGTGGCGGTGCTGCGCGAACAGGCCGACGGCGGATGAGCGGGCCGCACGGTCGCACGACCGAGACCGCGACATCCGAAAGCCTGCTGATCGTCGGCGCGGGCGGCTTCGCCCGGGAGACCGCCCAGGCCGTACGGGACGCGGCCGCCGCGGACCTGGCGGCCGGCCGGGTCCCGCGATGGCGGCTGGCCGGGCACCTGGACGACAACCCGGCCCTGCACGGAACGGACGTCGACGGCGTCCCTGTCCTGGGCGGCAGCGCCCTGGTGCACGAACGCCCGGCCGCCCGCGTGGTGGTCTGCGTCGGCAGCCCCCGCGACTACGGGGTACGGGCCCGCCTGGTGCGGCGTCTGGCACTGCCCGAGAGCCGGTACGCCACCGTGGTCCACCCCACGGCGGCGCTCTCCGGTTCCTCGGTCCTCGGTCCTGGCACGGTGCTGCTCGCGCACTGCGTGCTGACGGCGGCGGTACGGCTGGGGTCCCACGTGGCGGTCATGCCCCACGTGGTCCTCACCCACGACGACGAGGTCGGGGACTTCGCGACCCTGGCCTCCGGGGTCCGCCTCGGCGGCGGGGTACGGCTGGGGCGCGGCGCCTACGTGGGCGCCGGCGCACTGGTCAGGGAGTACACGAAGGTCGGCGCCTGGTCGCTGACCGGGATGGGAAGCACGGTCCTGGCCGACGTGCCGGCCGGCGAGGTGTGGGCCGGAAGCCCCGCCCGCCGGCTGCGCGAGGCGGGGGGCCCGGCGCTCGACGAGCTGCGGGCCGATGAGTTGGAGACCGGCCGGAAGCCGGAGACACGGATGGGGAGCACAGCCGCATGAACCAGATACCGCTCGTCGACCTGAAGGCCGCGCACGCCGAGGTCGCGGACGAATTACGTGCGGGATTCGACCGGGTGCTGGCCGACACCGCCTTCATCGGCGGCGAGGAGGTCCGGGCCTTCGAGCGCGAGTACGCGGCCTTCGCCGGGGTCGGCCACTGCGTCGGCGTGGCCAACGGCACCGACGCCCTGGAACTGGCCCTGCGGGCGAGCGGAGTGGGCGTCGGCGACGAGGTCGTCCTGCCCGCGAACACGTTCATCGCCACCGCCGGCGCGGTCGCCAGGATCGGCGCCAGGCCGGTGCTGGCCGACTGCCTCCCCGACACCCTGCTGCTGGACCCCGAGGCCGCGCTCGACGCGGTGACCAAGGCCACCCGCGCGGTGGTCCCGGTCCACCTGTACGGGCAGTGCGCCGACACCACCGGTCTGGCCGCGGGCCTGCCCCCGTACGCCAGGCTCGTCGAGGACGCCGCGCAGAGCCAGGGCGCCTCCCGGGAGGGCCGTACCCCCGGCAGCGGCGGGATCGCGGCGACCAGCTTCTACCCGGGCAAGAACCTGGGCGCCTACGGGGACGCGGGCGCGGTGGTGACCGACGACGAGGAGGCCGCCGACCTCGTCCGGGCGCTGGCCAACCACGGAGGCGTGGCCAAGTACCGGCACGACGTCGCCGGTTTCAACAGCAGGCTCGACGGTCTGCAGGCCGTGGTGCTGCGGGCCAAGCTGGCCCGGCTCGCCGGGGGGAACGAGGCCCGCCGGGCCGCCGCCGCCCGGTACGACGGGCTGCTGGGAGACCTGGCGGCCACCGGACGCCTCACCCTGCCGGTCACGGCTCCGGGCAACGTCCACGTCTGGCACCTGTACGTCATCCGGGTCAGCGGCGCGGACCGCGACGCGGTCGTCGGCAAGCTCAACGTGGAGGGCATCGGCGCCGGCGTGCACTATCCGGCCCCGGTCCACCTCACCCCGGCCTTCGCCCACCTCGGCCACGGCCGCGGGGCCTTCCCGCACGCAGAGCTGGCCGCCGACCGCATGCTCTCCCTCCCGCTCTTCCCGCAGATCACCGCCGCCCAACAGCAGCGGGTCGTGGATGCGCTCTCAGCAGCGCTGCGCTGACGCTCCGGCGTCGAATCACCAAGCCACTCCCAAATGAGGTTCGGATGAACAGACGGACAAGGCTGCTGCGGTACGGGCTCTACACCGTGGTGGCGGCCCTGATGGCGGCGGCGCTGCCGCCATCGGTGGCGGTCGCGGCGGACCCGTGCGGCCCCGGCTCCAACGCGATCGTGTGCGAGAACTCGAAGGCGGGCACACCGATGTCCGACTGGTTCGCACCCAGCGCCTACGGCGACATCAAGGGCTTCCCGGCCAAGGAGAGCGTGCAGGCGGGCGAGACCCTGCAGTTCAAGATCCAGTCGCCGACGGCGTACAAGGTGTCGGTCTACCGCCTCGGCCACTACGGGGGTGACGGGGCCCGCCTGATGTCGACCCCCGCCCAGGCCGCGCAGACCCACCCGGCGAACTTCCCGCAGGGGGGCAACCCGCAGAGCTGCACCACCAAGCCCTCCACGGGCCTGGTCGACTGCGGCAACTGGCCGGTCACCTCGACCTGGACGGTGCCCTCCGACGCCGTCTCCGGCCTCTACATAGCCAACTTCGACCAGGCGGACGGCAACGGCGTCATGCCCTACCCGTTCGTGGTCCGCAACGACTCCAGCCACTCCGACATCGTCGTGCAGACCAGCGACCAGACCTGGCAGGCGTACAACAACTACGGCGGCCAGGACCTGTACGACGGCGGCGGCCCCGCGCCCGACGGCCGTGCCTACGAAGTCAGTTACAACCGGCCGATGGACATCGGCGGCGAGAACGGGATCTACGGATCCGAGTACCAGATGGTCGCCTGGCTGGAGCGCAACGGGTACGACGTCAGCTACATGTCGGGCATCGACATGTCGACCAAGGGCGCGACCCAGCTGCAGAACCACAAGGTGTTCATGTCCTCGGGACACGACGAATACTGGACCCAGGACCAGTTCACCAATGCCCTGAACGCCCGTCACGCGGGCGTCAACCAGACCTACTTCGCCGGAAACGAGGTCTTCTGGAAGACCCGTCTGGCCCCCAGCATCGACGGGGCCAACACGGCCAACCGGACCCTGGTCTGCTACAAGGAGACCAAGCTCTCCTTCCCGCAGCCCAACGGCATCCCCGACCCGAGCGGGATCTGGACGGGCACCTTCATGGACCCGGCCAGCGCCACGAACGGCCGGCCCTACCAGCCGCAGAACCAGCTCACCGGCTCCCTGTTCAGCGTGAACGGCTACCGCAGCGACGCGATCACCGTCCCCGGCGCCTACGCCAAGATGCGCCTGTGGCGGGGCACCACCGTCGCGAACCTGACCCCCTCCCAGACCGCCACCTTCCCCGTAGGCACGCTCGGCTACGAGTGGGACAGCGACGTGGAGGACGCGGCGCGCCCGCCCGGGCAGATCGCGATGTCGTCCACCACGGTGGACATCAACGACGGCAAGTACCGCCTCGACTACGGGAACACGTACGGAAACGGGACCGCGACGCACAGCCTCGTCGCCTTCCGGGACCAGGTCTCGAACGCCCTGGTCTTCGGCTCCGGCACCGTGCAGTGGTCGTGGGGCCTGACCAACATGCCGACCGGGAACCCGGACGACGCGGTCGTCACCGAGGACAAGCGGATGCAGCAGGCGACGGTGAACATCTTCGCCGACATGGGGGTCCAGCCCAAGTCCCTGCAGAGCAACCTGCTCGTGGCCACCGCCTCCACCGACACCACCGGCCCGGTCATCACCGTGACCAGCCCCGCGGCGAACGCCACGGTGCCCGCCCTGCGGCCCGTGACCATCACGGGCACCGCCTCCGACAGCGGCGGCGGAGTCGTGGCCCGCGTGGAGGTCTCCACCGACGGCGGAACCACCTGGAAGGCCACCACGGGCGTCGCGTCCTGGACCTACAAGTGGACCCCGACCACCCCCGGTGCCGCGCAGATCAAGGTCCGCGCCGTGGACGACAGCGTCAACATCGGCGCCACCACCACCGTGCCGCTGACCGTGGGCCCCCAGGAGTGCCCCTGCACCGTCTGGCCCGCCGCGGCCGTACCGGGCACCGTCAACGCCGGCGACGGCAGCGCCGTGGAACTCGGCGTGAAGATCCGCTCCTCGGTGCCCGGTTCGATCACGGGCGTCCGCTTCTACAAGTCCCCGGCCAACACCGGCACCCACACGGGCAGCCTGTGGAGCAGCTCCGGCCAGCGCCTGGCCACGGGCACCTTCACCAACGAGACGGCCTCGGGCTGGCAGCAGCTCAACTTCTCCTCCCCGATCCCCGTCAAGGCCAACACCACCTACGTCGCCTCCTACTTCGCCCCCAACGGCGGATACTCCTTCGACACCACCTTCGCCTCGGCCGCAGCCGGGCTGGCCCCGCTCACCGCTCTGAAGAGCGGCACCGACGGCGGCAACGGCGTCTACCGCTACAGCGGCACCGGCGGGTTCCCGTCCACCGCCTCCTCCGGCAGCAACTACTGGGTCGACGCCGTCCTCGACACCGCCACCGCGAGCACGACACCCCCGACCGTCACCTCGACCACCCCGCAGTCGGCGGCGACCGGCACCGCGATCACCACGACGGTCAAGTCCACCTTCAGTACGGCCGTGGACATGGACACCCTGGTGTTCACCCTCAAGGGCCCCGGCGGCGTCAACGTCCCCGGCAGCAAGATCCTCGACGTGTCCAACAGCGCCACCTTCACCCCGTCCTCCGAACTGGCGCTGAACACCACCTACACGGCATCGGTGCAGGCCGCCGACCTGTGGGGCAACGCCATGGCCGCGCCCGTCACCTGGACCTTCACCACCAGCGCTACCCCGCCGGCGGTGACCTGCCCCTGCACCCTGTGGGGTCCGAACGCCACCCCGACCACCGCCAACGTCGGCGACGACACCAACTCCGTGGAACTGGGCACCCGTTTCCAGTCCTCGGTCGCCGGCTACGTCACCGGAGTCACCTTCTACAAGGGCCCCGGGAACACCGGCACCCACACCGGCAGCCTCTGGACCGCCACCGGCACGCTCCTGGCCACCGGAACCTTCGGCAGCGAGACCGTGTCCGGCTGGCAACAGCTGCACTTCACCACCCCGGTGGCCATCACCGCGAACACCGAGTACGTGGCCTCGTACCACGCGCCGAACGGCAAGTACTCCGTGGACGGCGGCTACTTCAGCGCCGCGCACCGCTCCTATCCGCTGGTGGCTCCGGCGAGTGGCAGCGGCGGCGGTCCGGTCACCGGCAACGGGCTCTACAAGTACGGGGCGGCCACGGTCTTCCCGAACAACACCTTCGGCTCGGTGAACTACTGGGTCGGCCCCGTCTTCACCACCACGGCCCCCGTCGCGCCCAACCAGGGATCCACGGAGGTGTCCGGCCAGTGAGCACCGTCAGCGTGGTGATCCCCTGCTACAAGTACGGCCACTTCCTGGCCGACTGCGTCAAGAGCGTCCTGGACGAGCAGGAAGGCGTCGACGTACGGGTGCTGATCATCGACGACGCCTCGCCCGACGACTCCGCGGACGTCGCGCGCGCCCTCGCGGCGGCCGACCCCCGGATCGAGGTCCGGGTCCACGAGAAGAACCAGGGGCACATCGCCACCTACAACGAGGGCCTGCTGGAGTGGGCGGACGGGGACTACGTCGCCCTGCTCTCCGCCGACGACCGGCTGGTCCCCGGCGCCCTGGTGCGCGCCGCGGCCCTGCTTGACGCCCACCCGCGGGCCGGTTTCGCCTACGGCAGGCCGCTGCGGTTCCAGCACGGCGGTCCGCTGCCCGCGGCCCGCACGCAGAGCACCGGCTCGGTGGTCTACCCCGGTCGGTGGTGGCTGGAGCGGCGCTTCCGGGAGGGCACCGGGTGCATCACCTCACCCGAGGTGGTCGTGCGCACCAGCCTTCAGCGCAAGGTCGGGGGCTACGACCCGGAGCTCCCGCACGCCGGGGACATCGAAATGTGGATGCGGCTCGCCGCCCACGCCGACGTGGGCTACGTCCGGGGAGCCGACCAGGCCTTCTACCGGGTCCACGGCAACAACATGTCCACCACCGACTTCGGCGGACAGCTCGACGACCTGCGCCAGCGCCTCGTCGCCTTCGACTCGGTGCTGGAGAAGTGCGGTGGCCTGCTCCCGGAGGCGGGCCGGCTGTCCACCGCGGCCCGTACCCGGCTCGCCCGGTACGCACTGCGGCGCGCCTACCGGGCCTACGACCGCGGGCGCACCGGGGTGGTCCCGGTCGAGGAACTGGAGGCCTTCGCCGCCGAATGCCTGCCGCAGTACACCTCGCTCGCCGAGTACGGGGCACTGCGCAGGCGCCGGCGGATCGGGGCCCGTGCGATGCCGTACCTCCAGCCCCTGGTGCTGTCCGCCGTCGCCGACCGGGGACGCGAATGGCTCTGGTGGCAGTCCTGGAAGCGCCGAGGGATCTGATGACACCGCACCACCGCCCCGAACCAGGGGCGTTGGGGGGGGGGGGGGGGTGCTGTTTTCGTGGGCTGCGCCGTCGT
>NZ_JBHWMB010000115.1:0-7637 GCF_042730015.1 Streptomyces sp. NPDC059957
GTCGAGGACGCCATCCGCTCGGGCCTCACCGCCCGGCCGATCGTCAGCCCCGTCCTGCCGTTCGTCTCCTCCGTGAACGCCGAGGTCTGCACCGACCCCGTCCGGCTGCGCGAGCTGTGGGCCCGGCACGCGTCCGCGCCGGTCCTCTTCGGCGACGCCGTCCGTACCGCCTACGACCAAGGGGCCCGCGTCTTCCTCCAGGTGACGGGCGGCAGTTCGCTCCTCGCCTCGGTCCGCCGCAACCTCACCGGCCACGACGACGTCCACGTCGTCCCGGTCGAGGGGACGGCCGACGGCGGGCGCACCTTCGTACTGGCCCTCGCCCGGCTCGCGGTCCTGGGCGCCCCGGTCGACCCGCGCGCCCTGATCGCCGAGGAGGACCGCCGGCTGCTGGACCTGCCGGTGGCCGGGCTCGCCACCCAGTCCTACTGGGTGCCGGCCAGGCGCACCGCGAGGCAGGGACCCGCCGCAGCCTCCCTCCCGCCGCAGCCCCTGCAGCCCGTGGAGTCCGTGCAGCCCGTCACCCCCATGGACGAACTGCTCGAGCTCGTCCGGCAGCAGGCGGAGCTGCTCGCCCGCCTCTCGCGGGCGCTCCCCGCGCCGGTGCCCACCGCTCCGGCCCTACCCGTTGCCGCGGCCCCCGAGGAGTCCGAGGCCACGGTCGGCGACCCCGCCGACCCGCCCGCCCCGCGCGCGGCGGCCGACGGGGCCGCCGACGGGGCCGCCGGCGAGGTCACCTGCGAGGTCACCGAAGCCGTGCTCGCGCAGGTGGCCCGGATCAGCGCCTTCCCGGTGGAGCGGCTGAGCAACGACCAGCTGCTGATCGACGACCTCGGGTTCGACTCGCTGATGCTGACCGACCTGTTCACCTCCCTCAACCGGCAGTGGCCGCAGTGGTCCTTCGACGAGCGGGCCGCCGACCGGCCGACCGTCGCCCGGCTCGCCGCGCTGATCACGGGCACCTGCCCGGACGCCACGCCGGCGACGGCCCTCCCCGGGCAGCGCGCCGGACACGGTGACGGGACTCCGCCGGCTGCGGCCGCCGACCCGGCGCCGGTCGTGGTGGCTCCCGCCCCGCCCGCGGCCGCGGACTCCCCCCGCCTGCGCGTGGTCCCGACGCCCCCTGACCAGCCGACGGTTTCCACCCCGGCCGCGCCGGAGGAGCACACGCGGATCGACCGCTTCCCGGAGGTCGCCGCCCACGGCGAGCGGATCGGGATGCTCGCCGGGTTGGGACTCGCGAATCCGTACTTCCTCGTCCACGAAGGCGGCATGACGGACACGACGGTCGTCGACGGCCGGGAACTCGTCTCCTTCTCCAGCTACAACTACCTGGGCATGGCGACCGACCCGACGGTGAAGGCCGCCGCCAAGGAGGCGGTCGAGCGCTACGGCACTTCGGTGTCCGCCAGCCGACTGCTGTCCGGCAGCCGTCCGCTCCACCTGGAACTCGAAGCGGAACTCGCCGGCCTGCTCGGATGCGAATCCGCGCTCACCCTCGCCAACGGACACGCCACCAACGTCACCGTGATCGGACACCTCGTCGGCCCCGGCGACCTCGTCCTGCACGACGCCCTCGCCCACGACAGCATCCTGCAGGGCTGCAAGCTCTCCGGCGCGACCCGGCGGCCGTTCCCGCACAACGACGCGGCCGCGCTCGACGCCGTGCTCGGCCAGGTCCGCGACCAGTACCGGCGGGTGCTCATCGTCATCGAAGGCGTCTACAGCATGGACGGCGACATCGCCGACCTGCCCGCGCTCGTCGAGGTCAAGCGCCGCCACGGCGCGCTGCTGATGATCGACGAGGCCCACAGCATCGGCACGATCGGCGCGACGGGACGCGGCATCGGCGAGTACCACGGCATCGAGCGGGCGTCCGTCGATCTGTGGTCGGGCACGTTGTCCAAGGCACTGGCCAGTTGCGGCGGGTACGTCGCCGGGAGCCGCACGGTCGTCGAGTACCTGCGCTACACCGTGCCGGGCTTCGTCTACAGCGCCGGCATGACCCCGGCCGACACCGCCGCCTCGCTGGCCGCCCTGCGCCTCCTGCGCACCGAGCCGCAGCGCATCACGCGTCTCGCGTACAACGCCTCGCTGTTCGTCCGCCTGGCGCGCGAGGCGGGGATCGACGTCGGGGACAGCCACGACACGCCGGTCGTCCCCTGCATCGTCGGGGACTCGCTGAAGACGCTGAAGCTCGCGGAGGCCCTCTTCCAGCAGGGCATCAGCGTCAACCCCATCCTCTACCCGGCCGTACCGGAGGAAATGGCCCGGCTGCGCTTCTTCATCACCTGTGACCACACGCCCGACCAGATCCGGCAGGCCGTGACCGCGCTGGTACGCGAACTGCGGCAGCCGCAGGCGGACACGGCCACCTCGGCCCCTGCCCCCGCCGCGTGATCCCCGCCGCCGTGCACGCCGGCTTCCCGCCGATCGCGCGAGCGCCCCGGATCGTCAGGACGTCTCCTGAGCCGACAGGAGTTCACGGATCCGGTCGGCGGACGCGGCCTGGGAGGCTCGGACGGTCAGCCAGGAGCCGTCCGAGCACACGATGTCCAGACGCCGCCGCGTCCGTCGCGGCCAGGGGATGCGCCGCACACCGGCGTGCCCGCAGGAGACCGCCTCCGGTGCGTGTTGCCAGGCGGCCCGGACGGCGACCCTGCCGTCGGCCACGACGAGCAGGCGGTCGTCCGCCTCCTCCGTGCGCAGCGCGTCCCTCACCCAGTACGCCGTATGCACCGCGAGGACGAGCCGTCCCGCCTCGCTGTCCCACCCGCCCCGTGCCGCGCACCCCCACCGGAAGATCTGGAGAACCCTGAGCGCCGTAGCGTAGATGATCTCCGGGACGCTCGAGCATGCCGGGCCGGGTCTACTGCCGCGTTCAGGCCGTGCGGGCGCGGAGGCGGCGCAGCATGCGGGGGTCCTCGAATCCGACCGCGCGGGCAGCAGCATCGGTCGTTGCGCCTCGGCTGATGAGGTGTTGGGCGCGTTCAAGGCGGAGGGTCTGCTGGTAGCGCAGGGGGGTGAGCCCGGTGGCTCGGCCGAAGAGGCGGGTGAGGGTGCGTTCGCTCACGCCGACGGCCGCGGCAAGGGTCGGCAGGGGAAGCGGTTGGTCGAAGCGGGTGTCGATGAGGTCCTGGACCCGGTGCACGGTGTCGTCGAGGTGGGACCGGTGCCGGAGCATCGCGCTGGACTGCGGGTCGTGGCCGTTGCGGCGGGCGTAGACGACCATGTCCCGGGCCACTTGGGCGGCGGCGGCCGGGCCGTGCCGGGTCGCGACCAGGTGCAGGGCCAGATCGATGCCGCTGGCGATACCGGCCGAGGTGATCACCCGGTCGTCGGCGGTGAACAGGACATCGCGGACGACCACCGCCCCGGGGTGGCGCAGGGCCAACTCGTCCTGCAGGTCGTGGTGAGTGGTGCAGCGGCGGCCGTCGAGCAGGCCGGCCTGACCGAGCGCATCGGCTCCGGCGCAGACGCTGGCCACCGTCCCGCCCCGTGCGTGATGGTCCCGAAAGACCTGGAGGGAGGCGGCGCCGATGGCGGGGCCATCGGCCAGGACACCCGGCCACCAGCCGGGCACCACGATCAGATCCTCCGGGCCGAGCTCGGGCCACTCGAGCCCCGCCAGCAGCGGCAGGCCCTGGGCGGTGGAGACCTGCGGCTGCTCGGCGACGTAGGCGAGCGTGTAGGCGTGCCCGAAGTCGGCCGCGGTGGAGAACACCTGCGCGGGGCCGGCCAGGTCCAACAATTGGACTCCGGGAACCAGGAAGAAGACGATGCGGCTCACGATTCGGTCATCGTACGGGTTCCGCGGCTGCCTCCAGCTCGTCGATCGTCGCGATGGTGGCGAAGCGTCCGGCGAGGGCGTACTCGGTGCGCCTGATGACCTCCGCGGACGGCAACGTGCGGGGGTCGGCAAGCAGCTCGGCGACGCTCCGGCCGGCGGGCGCGTCGCGGTGGGGAATGGGATGCGTCGCGGTCGCATCGATCACGAAGGTGACCTCGTAGCCGAGATCGCATGCGACGCGGGTAGTCGTCTCCGCGCACTGCTCGGTCCGGATGCCGCAGACGGTGAGCTCGCGGATGCCGTGCGCGGTGAGGAGCTGTTGCAGGTTGGTGGTGGTGAAGGCGTTGTGCGAGGTCTTGTGGATCACCGGCTCCCCCTCCACCCGCTCCAGCTCCGTCATCAGCCGGACATGGCCCAGGGCCGGGTCGAAGACATCGCCGGCGCCGGGCTCGGAGTGCAGCACCCACACCACCAGGTCACCGGCCTGTCGGGAGAGCCGGACCAGGCGGTTCACCTTCTCCGGAATGTTCGGATCGGAAATCGCTTCCCACAGCGGCGCGGCGCGGAAGGACTCCTGGACATCGATGACGATCAGTGCTCGGGTCATGTCCCCAAGCCTGGCCCTCGCGGACGGCTACGGAACAGGCCGCATCGGGTCCGGCAGCGGACCGATCCGGTCACCAGGAGAAGTAGCCGACGCAGCTCGCCGTGCTCATCGGCCACTGCCGGACCGCGGTGCCGGGACCACTCCCTCTACGGATGTAGAGTGCGAGTCGACCAGGCCCTCTACATGTGTAGAGGATGATCTGGCCCATCCTCAAGGAGTCACCATGAGCGCGACCGCCCCCTCGGTCAGGCAAAAGCCGGAACCGCTGCGACCCTTCAGGGTGGGGGTCGGCGGCTTCTTGTTCCTGGGTACGGGACACCTCGCCCTTGCCGCCGCGGAGGCCTGGGGCAATCCGACCCCGCAGCAAGAAGCCTCGTCGGCAGCCATGCGGGCAACGAGCATGACGCTGCTGGGGCTGGAACGCACCACCCTCGAACTCGTCCACGGCATGAGTTCCGTCATGGGCCTGTTCGTCATGGCCTGCGCGCTCCTCGCCCTGTTCGCCGCCCGGCACTCCCCTGCCCTGATCGAACGGCGCACCGCCTTCGGGTGGACGCTCCTCGCCGCCTCACTCGTCGGCCTGGCGATATCCGCCCTCTTCCTGCCCCCGCCACCGATCGTCGTCCTCACCGTCACCAGCTGCGCCTTCGCCCTGTCGCTGCGCCGGGCAGCGCCCTGAGGGGTCAGGTCAGGCCGAGTTGGTGGAGGTGGTCGGCGGCCTCGGATCTGCGGGGGTTGTTGAGCCGGGCGAGCGCGTCGTGAGCGGTGGTCAGGGCCGTCTGGGCCTCGTGGTGCCGGTCGAGGTGGACCAGGACGATGCCGAGGTCGAGGCGGGCCGGTTCGCTCCAGGCAGGCATCCGTGCTGCCTGGAAGTGGGTGAGGGCATAGCGCAGGAGGTGTTCCGCCTCGTTCCATCGGTTGAGGGCGGCGAGGTCGTTGCCGATGTGCTGGCGGGTCACTGCGAGGTAGAGGCCGATCAGTTCCTGGGGCTTGCCCGGGACGCCGGTGCGGCAGATGGCTTCGCTGCGGCGGTGGATCGCCAGGGCTTCCCGGGCGCGGCCGGTCTGGCGCAGCTGCTGACCAAGGGAGTTGAGGGCGGTGAGTTCGGCGAGGCGGCTCTCGGGGCCGGTCTGCTTACCGAGGTGGTCGGCGGCTTCCTGGAGCCAGGTGATGGACTCGCTCGTTCGCCCGAGCCGGTGGAGGGCGCCGGCGGCGTAACCCAGGGCCCAGCCGATCTGGAGCTGGTCACCGCTTTCACGCGCTGCGGCCAGGGCGGCCCGTGCGGCGGTCAGGGCGGCGGTGTGGTCGTAGAGGCACATGTTGTAGGCCCAGGCCAGGTAGTTCAGGTGGACGGCCTCGTCGCGTTTGCTGCCCAGGGCACGGGCAGAGTCGACGGCCCACTGGAAGACCTGTGCCCATGCTTCCCAGTGCGGGGTGCGGTCGGAGAACCAGTGCATCGCCTCGGCGGTGTCGATGACCTGTTGGTGCAGGCCCCGGGTTTGGGCGCGGCCCAGCGCGGCGAGCCACTGGGCCTTCTCGGCCTCCAGCCAGACCCGTGCCTGTTCGTGGTCGGCGGGTGCGGTGACGGGGTCGGGGTCGGGCGTCGGGCTGCTGTCGGGGTCGGGTGCCGTGTCGAATAGCTGGGCGGCGGCGGTCGCGCGGTGCAGTGTCCAGAGGTCGGCCCGGTTCTGGGCGCTCGTGGTGTGCGCGGGCTCGTCCTCTTCTGCGAGCTGTTCGGCGGCGAAGAGGTGGAGGAGGTCGTGGAAGCGGTACCGGTCGGCGGTGGGGTGGGGCTCGAGCAGTCCGGCGTCGGTGAGGTCCTGTGCGCATGTCGCGGCCTGACGCAGGGACAGCCCTGCCAAGAGGGCGGCGCTCTGGGGGCTGAAGTCGGGGCCGTCCGCGAGCGAGGCGCGGCGGAAGACGGTGCGGGTGCGGGCGGGCAGCTGCCGGTAGGACGAGGTGAAGGCGGCGCGGACCTGCAGTGAGCCGGCTTGCAGGGTGTCCAGTCGTGTCGTGCTTTCGGCGAGCTGCGTCGCGAGTTTGGTGAGGTGTTCGCCCGGCCGGGCCGCGAGGCGCTGAGCGGCGATGCGGACGGCCAGGGGAAGGTGTCCGCACAGGTCGGCGATGTCGCGGGCGGCCTGGCTCTCGCGGCTTACGCGTTCTGGTCCGATGACGCGGGTGAGGAGTTCGACGGCTTCCTCGCGGCGCAACAGTGTGAGTTCGGGGCGGTGGACCGCTTCCAGGCCGGCCAGGGCGTTGCGGCTGGTGATGAGGGTGAGGGAGGAGCTGTGGCCGGGCAGCAGGGGGCGGACTTGGTTCTCGTCGGCGGCGTTGTCCAGGAGGAGAAGGATCCGGCGGTCGTGCAGTAGGGAACGCAGGAGGCCGCTGCGGTCCTCGGCGGTGGCGGGGATGACGCTGTCGGCGGCGCCGAGGGCGCGCAGGAGCCGGGCGAGCGCGTCGCGCGGCGGGATCGGGCGGGGGTCCGTGCCGCGCAGGTCGATGGCGTACTGGCCGTGCGGGAAGTGGGGGGCGAGGGTGTGGGCGGCGTGGACGGCGAAGGCGGTCTTGCCCAGGCCGGGCTGCCCGCTGACCACGGCTACGGGAGGGCGAGCGGGGTCGAGGTGCTCGGCCAAGGTGCGCAGCCGGTTCAGGGCAGGGCCGCGGGCCGTGAAGTCGCCCAGATCTCGTGGCAGTTGGAGCAGGTGGTGCGCAGTGGAGTGGTGTGCAGTGGGGTGGTACGGGAGGGGCTGTGTCTCCAACTGCGTGGCGCGCCCGGCTCCGCGGCGGGGACGGGGACGGCCGAGGCCGGCGATGTGTTCCAGTTCGGCGGCGGCCGTACCGTCCAGGCCCAGGGCGGTGGCGAGGGCCTGCACGGTGCGGCGCTGCGGCCCCCGGGAGCGTCCTCGCTCCAGATCCGAAAGGGCCCGCACGCTCAGCCCGGCGGCCTGCGCCAGTTCTTCCTGGCTGAGCCCTGCATCCGTTCGCAGAGCATGCAGGCGCGCCGCGAACCCCCCGTTGCTCATGACTCGAATCCCCCGGTCAGCGTGGTCCCCCCGAGTCGGCGGGTCCTACCGGCAGAAGTATGCCAAGACGCTGTATCCGCCCGTGCCGGTGGAAGTTCGCGGTCCGTACCCGGCCTGGGGTCCGTACCCGGCCCGGGGTCCGTACCCGGCCCGGGGGGTGCCCGGAGCAGGCCCGGGGGTCAGGGGTGATCTCACTTTTTGTTGGACGTCACCCGAG
>NZ_JBHWMB010000115.1:7647-17218 GCF_042730015.1 Streptomyces sp. NPDC059957
TTTTCTTTTCGTTCGTGTTTTTTATCGGGTCGGTTATAGCTGGGGTTTTTTGGCCGATTGCTCGGCCGGGCCGCATCGGCGCCGGTACTGCGGGTGTGCGGGGTGCCCGGGTCAGGTCCCGGGCGTCACCCGCGGGTCGGGCAGGCGTCCAGTGTGACCTTGCCGGCCTTGCCGCCGGTCGTCGCCGGGTCCAGGGTCAGGCACCTGCCGGTCCACTGGTTGATGAAGTAGAAGGCGCGCCTGCCGCCGTACTGGTCTGCCGGCATGATCTCCCAGAGCTGGTTGGCCGAGGCCCACCGGCCCTCGCACGGCCAATAGAACAGCTGCGTGCCGTTGCCGGGCGGCGTACCGAGGTTCCAAGGGACGGTGAGGCAGTAGCCGTTGCCCGCCTTGAGCCAGTAGTAGCCCTTGCTGTCGTAGGGCGGCAGGGAGCCCGTCCACTGCTGGCTGCTCGGCGCCGGGCTCGCGCAGGCCCGCTGCGTGACCACGCCGCCCGAGCCGTCGGGGAACCAATCACCGCGCACCATGCAGCGGTTCGGGGCGGTGGTCTGGTAGGTCTGCCCGATGAACTGCTTGCCCGGGGTGACGGTCCACAGCGCCGGGTGGGGCGCGAAGATGTGGGCGTTGCGGTTGAGCTCGTTGACCACGGACATCGGGGTGACGCCACTGGTGTCGCTCTGCTCGTAGAAGTTCACCGCGACGTAGTTGGGGTTGTGGCCCGCGGCGGGACGGCAGTCCTTGTCGATGCGGTTCTTCAGGGCTGCGCCGTTGTCGCCCGGCGCCTTGGCCTCGGGGTTGAGCACGCTCGAGTCGAACTGGTTCATGGTGAACAGCGGGGTCAGGGCCGTGCCCGGCATGGGGTTCTGTCCGACCGGGTTGCTGTTGCGCGAGGCGCAGCCGCTGGGCCGGCCGTCGTAGTCGTAGAGCGTCTCCACCGTGCGGGTCCAGGTGTACATGAGGCGCCCGTATTCCGTATTCCCGTCCCTGGACGTGACCGGGACGTCCTCTCCCCACCTGTCCTGGAACACCACCAGGCGGCGGTTGTCGGAGACCATGTCGCGCAGCCGCGGCCAGTTGCGGTTGTCGATGTCGTACTGCTTGGGGGAGAACAGCAGGTTCTTCGCGTTCTCGGACTCCAGCACGTCGGTGACCGCCGCGGTGAGCGACTCGCGGCCGGCGTAGTTCTCCAGGAAGACCGTGACCACTTCGTCCGGGTGGGCCTTGAGGAAGTCCACCACCGTGCTGAGCCCGCTGCGAAAGGTCTCGTAGCAGGCGAACGTGGAGTGGCACAGCATCAGGTCGACGTTGCCCTCCTGGTCGTAGGCGACGTCATAGGTGTCGAGCATCAGCCCGCGCACGCCGTCGTCGAGCTGCCGGGCGATGGTGCGCGACTGGTTCCGCGGCGGCAAGGCCCCCGAGTCCGCGTAGGAGTTGTGGGTGGTCAGCGACGACCACTGGTCGAGGCGGGCGTCTCCGTACTTGCTCCCGGACGCCGCCACGGCGGTCGTGGGGGTGGGCAGTGTCGCGGCCAGGAAGACCAGCGGCAGGACGGGTAGGGCCAGCCTTCGCAGCACGCGGAAGCCTCTTGCAAGCATGTCGTTCCCCAGGGTCAAAACGGTCGACGGAACCGGAGCGGGCGTGCGGTACCGGTTGCCGGACGGCGGTGTGGGCGACCCGGGGCACCGTGATGCCCGGCGGCCCGGCCCCGCCGTCCGTTCCGCGTCGAGCCAACACCGTGGGCGAGGGCCGGACCATGCGGTTCCACCGGCAGAAGTAGGTACCCGCCTACTTCTGCCGGTCGGATCCGCCGGCCCCCCTCGATGAGTCGGTCCGGCTCGCGGTCGGCGGCGTCAGGCGTTCGTAGCTGGTCGGTGCGCGGTGAGCTCCGCCTCGTGCAGCCAGTCGGTGTACCAGTGGGCGAAGGTGATCGGCTTTCCCGCCTGGTCGAGGAGCGGGACGAGGTCGGCGTCGTCTGCCCGGCAGTCGGACCAGATGGTGCCGCGGTGGGTGCCGCTGATGATCAGCCATTCCCTCTGGGCACAGCCGAGGTGGCAGATCACTATGGCGCCGGCGGTGCGCTCGGGAGCGAACATCAGGGGTTCCCAGCGTGCGTCCCACGCTTCGATGGCATCGTCGAAGTCCTCGATCTCGTCGAAGTCCTCTTCTTCAGGGCGCACGGTGAGGAGGGCGTCGAGGGCTTCGGGATCCGGGCCGTGCTCGGGAAAGGGCCGGGCGAGCATGGCCAGGTCGGCCAGGTCGGCCAGGTCTGCACCGTCTCCTTCCCAGCGCCAGCGGCCCTGCACGCGGCGAACGGGGAAGAGGCCGTGCGCGGGACCCGCGCCGCCGGCACCCACGCGGGTGAGGAAGGTCCGGTAGTCATCCGGCGTCGACCGGCGCCTGCGCCCTCGCACGTCGTGCTGACCGAGGGCGCGGCGAGGCCTCACGCGCTGTGCAGGGCCTGCCCGTAGTGCTCGACCTCGGGGAAGGGCGAGTAGAAGCCGTGCAGCAGCGTCCGCCACTTCTCGTACTCGGCCGAGCGGCGGAAGCCCTCGGTGTGGTCCTCCAGCGTCTCCCATTCGACCCGGAGCAGGAAGCGCGACTCCCGCCCGGTGTCCACGCAGCGCCGCAGTTCCAGCGACCTGAACCCCTTCTGCACCGCGATCAGCGGCTTGGCTTCGGCGAACGCCACGAGAAAGGCATCCTCCTGGCCAGGCAGGACATCGAGCAGTGCGCTTTCCAAGATCATGGAACCGCATCCTGCCGCAGCCGCGTGGCGACCGAAAGAGCTGCGAGGCCCCGACTTGCCCTGAGCGGCGATGCACACTCGTCGGCCGGATGGACACCACCTCGACGCGAGTGTGCGCCGGTGGTCCCCGGTCAGCGGCGGCCGGTGGACAGGATGACGAGGAACTGGCCGCCGCCGGCCTGGATGTCGGCGGTCACCGGCAGCCCCGGCACGAGACGGGAGAAGCGGTCCACCAGCCAATCTGCCGTCTCCTGGGCGTCCTTCTTGGTCGGGCAACGGCCCACCATCTCGCGGCCGCCCTTGCGCTCCAGCCTCTCGGCAACGGTGATCAGCGGCGCGGGTTCGACCACGTACAGGCGCTCCGGCCAGGCGATGACCACCTTGACCGCACCCTTGCGGGTGTTGCAGCCGCGGTGCGCGAGCCGCTCCGCGACCTTGGCCTTCCGGTCGGCGGTCCGGCTGTCGACACTGGGCCCCCGGGGGTCGTTCACCGACTCGTCGGGGTCGACCGGTTCGTCGCATACCCAGCACTGCCAGCCGTCACGCTCTGCCACATCATCAAGGAGACTCACCCGAGCAAACTACCTGCCCGGCGGCCCCCCCGCGCACCAGGGCCCCGGTCTCGCGTACGGCCGGGCGCAGGAAAGGTCTCGGGCTCGTCGGGAAGATTCCGTTGTCGGACCACGGCGGCCGCTGCTGGCCTCCCGGCGGCCGTGCAAGAGCCGGCCGGCCGACGGGATCTTCGAGTCCTTGGTCGGCTCGCTGGTCGAAAGGGCGGTCCCGGAATGGCGGACCACCCTGGACGCCCTCCTCGCGCTGCCGGAGGTCGGCGGCCCGGTCGGGTACTCGGGTTGGACCGCCGTCGGCATCCGCCTTGCGGTGGTCGAGCCCCGCATCGCCGCCGCCGGCCTCTTCGCCGGGGGTTTCGTGCCCCACGCCCAGCGCGAGGAGGCCCGGCAGGTCACCATTCCGCTGCTGTTGCTGCTGCAGTGGGACGACGAGGGAAACCCCCGGCAGCGGGCCCTGGACCTGTTCGACTCCTTCGGCAGCAAGGAGAAGACGCTGCACGCCAATCCGGGTGGGCACGTCGGCACCCCGTGGTTCGAGGTGGAGGACGGGGTCCGATTCTTCGGCCGGCACCTGATGTGACACCGGACCGCCAGGCTGACAGCGGGCTGTAGGCGATGGGCGTGGCTGCTTCCCGGGTCTCCCGGGGAGCAGCCGCGCTAGGCCGGCTCGGCCGGGTCGTGGGTGATCAGGTCTCCCGGCTGGCACTGGAGGACGTCGCAGATCCTGGACAGCGTGGAGAAGCGGATGGCCTTGGCTCGTCCGTTCTTGAGCACGGACAGGTTGACGACGGTGATGCCGACCTGTGCGGACAGTTCCGTGAGCGTCATGCCGCGCTCGGCAAGGACCCGGTCGAGGTGGATCCGGATCGAGTGGAGTTCCTCTTCGGGCATCAGATGGTCCCTTCGAGGTCCTCTCGCATGCGTACGCCCTCGCGCATGATCTTCCCCATGATGACGGCGGCGAGGCCCGCGAGGATGAGTACCTGCGGCTCGGCGACCATCGGCCCGGAGTCCAGCTCGGGCACCATGCTGGCGGCGAGCCAGGATTGCGACCAGCCTACGACGAGGCCCGCGAGCGGTGTACCCACGGTGACGGACCAGCCGAGCACGGTGAGCCGTCGCGCCACCTTGTCGGTGAACGGCCCCTGGGACACGACGGCATCGAGCAGCCGGGAGAAGAGCAGCAGGGCGAACGAGGCGAACAGCATCCAGGGCAGCCGGCTTCCGAGGTCGGCTGCGCGCTGCGCCGCCGAGGGGTCGTTCTGGCAGAGCCGCGCCGTGGTGCTGGAGGCGTCCACGCCCTGGCCGACCGGCAGGCCACCCTCCAGCGTGGCGTTGGCCCAGAAGCCGGTTTGCACGCAGACCGCCCCGTCGTCGGTCAGGTGCGAGACGGCCGTGCCGATGAAGGTGAGCCCCCAGAGCATCGCCAGCCCAAAGGTCAGTGTGGCCAGGATCTTCGTGAATCGCGTGTTCACCGCGTACCCCCCTATCGATTTTCGATATGCCGAAGACTAGCGGACCATATCGATAATCGACAAGCGCCCGGCCATGACCGGAGAGGCGGGCGCCTGCGGCGGGGGCGGTGGGCACCTCTACGAAGGCGGGGCCGCGGACACAACTTCTACAAAGTGTTGACGCGCCTCTATCGGAAAGACGTCTGCCCGACGGACGATCCGTGTAGCCTCCCCCGCTTCACCTGACCACTCGTCAGCGTGGGGAAGGCCGTTCCCATCCTCGTTTCGTTGGGAGGCCACACGCCATGAACCCGATCAGCGAGTGTCCCGAACCCGCCCCGAATCCCTTACCCGAAGGCCGCGCGCCTTCGCCGAAGCCGGCGGCACCCAGTCGTCGCCACGTCCTGGGCGGCCTCGGAATGGCCGCAGCCGCTCCACTCGTCCTGGGCGCCGGGAGGAGCCGGCCGCACGGTGGAACACCGTCGGGCCGGGCCGTCATGCTCAGGAACGCCGCAGTCGTGCTCACCATGGACCCCGCCCTCGGCGACGGCCCGCTGGGCACGGTCGAGGGCGCGGACGTCCTCATGCGGGACGGTGCCATCGCGGCCGTGGGAAAGCGGCTGCCCGCACCACCCGGCACACACGTGATCGACACCGCCGGCCAGCTGGTGATGCCGGGCTTCGTCGACGTGCACACCCACCTGTGGCAGTCCTCGTTGCGGGGCGGCTGCGCGGACCGCGACCTGTTCGGGTGGCTGGCCGACTGCAACCGGGCGACGTTCTCCCGGATCACGCCCGCGGACATGTACCGGTTCGTCCGCCTCGGGGCACTCGACTCCATACAGTCCGGCGTGACCACGCTCGTGGACTGGGTGGACGCCCTCCCGTACGACACGACGGTGCAGTACGTGCGGGCCCTGGCCGGCACGGGCGTGCGCTTCACCTACGCGATGTTCCAGGCCGAGCGGGACGCCTCGCTGATCACCCGGACGAAGAGGGAGCTCATCGACCCGCTCCCCCTCGCCTCGGCGCAGGTCGCCACCCACGCGGCGGGGGCCATCAAGGGCCTCAACCGGCTGCACTGGGAGATCGCCCGAGATCTCGGAGTCATGCTCAACAGCCATGTCCTCGAACGCTCCGAGCAGCACGCGGACGACCCGATCGGTACCCTTGCGGACATCGGTGCGCTGGGGCCCCGGCTGCTCATGAACCACGCGATCCACCTCACCGACGACGCGATCGCCGCGGTCGCCGCGCACGACGTACGGGTCGCACACTGCCCGCTCAGCAACATGCGCCTCGCCTCGGGGGTCATGCGGCTGCCGGACCTCGGCCGGCGCGGCGTGAAGGCCGGGCTCGGCCAGGACGGCGGAACCAACGACTCCTCGGACTTCTTCGCGCTCATGAAGGCGACCATCGGTCTCCAACGCGCACGCTCTCTGGAGACCTCGGTGTTCCCCCAGGTGCACGACGTCCTGCGCCTCGCCACCCTCGGCGGAGCCGAGGCGATCGGCATGGCCGACACGGTGGGATCCCTGAACCCCGGCAAGCGCGCCGACGTCATCGTGATCGATCCCGCCGCTCTCAACTTCGCGCCGCGCTTCGACTGGATCAACCAGATCGTCTTCAACGGCCGCCCGGAGAACGTCCGCGCGGTCTTCGTGGACGGCCGTCCCCTCAAACTCGACGGCCGCCTCGTCGACATCGACACCGACCGCGTCGTACGGGAAGCGGAATCCGCGGCCACCCGCCTGCGCACCGCCTCCTGAAGCCGGGCACTGCCCCCGGGAGCGCAGAGCGCTCCCGGGGGCCGTGCCCTCTCATCGCCACATCACCCCGTGAAGGTCAAAGGACGTGCTCAACGGCCCTGGAGGGACTTGACGTTGTCGCCGAATGTCCAGCCCTTCGAGCCGTCCCAGTTGATGGACCACGTCATGAGGCCCTTCAGCGAACCGCCGAAGGCGTTCCACGACTGACCGACCAGGCTCGGCGTCATGTGACCGCCACCCGCCCCGGGCTGGGCAGGCAGACCGGGCACCTGCTTGTCGTACGGCACCTTGATGGTGGTGCCCTGGATGGTGAGGCCGTTGTTCAGGCAGGTGGTCTGGGCGGTGAAGCCCTGGACGGTGCCGGCCTGGTAGGAGTCACCGGAGCAGCCGTACATGCTGCCGTTGTAGTACTGCATGTTCAGCCACCACAGCCGGCCGTTGTCGGCGTACTTCTTGATGATCGGCAGGTAGGAGCCCCAGATCGACCCGTAGGTGACGCTTCCGCCGGTGACGTACGCGGTTTCGGGGGCCATCGTCAGGCCGAAGCCCGCGGGCATCTGGGCCAGTACGCCGTCGATGATGCGGATCAGGTTGGCCTGCGAGGCGGACGGCGTGCTGATGTTGCCGCTTCCGGTCAGGCCGGTCTCGATGTCGATGTCGATTCCGTCGAAGTTGTACTTCTTGAGGATCGGGACGATGGTCGCCACGAACTTGTCGGCGACGGTGCTGGAGTTCAGGTCGATGCCCGCGGTGGCCCCGCCTATCGACATCAGGATCGTCGCCCCGGCCGCCTTGGCCTGGCACATCTCGGCCGGGGTCGCGACCTTGACGCCGGCGTCCATGCCGTCCTGCCACAGGGCCGTGCCGTCCGAGAGGATCACCGGGAAGGCGGCGTTGATGACGTTGTAGCCGTGCGCGGCGATCCGGCTGTCCGTGATGGGAACCCAGCCCATGCCGGGGTGGACGCCGTTCGCGGCGCCGTCCCAGTTCTCCCAGTAGCCCTGCAGGACCTTGCCCGAGGGCTTGGGCTTCGTGGCGCAGGTCTCGCCCGGCGGGGCGGTCGTCGGGGGCGCCGTGGTCGGCGGCGCCGTGGTCGGAGGCGCGGTCGTCGGCGGTGCGGTCGTCGGCGGTGTGGTCGTCGGCGGTGCGGTGGTCGGTGTGGGGCTGCTGCCGCCGGGGCCGGTGAGCGATACGTCGTCCGCGTAGTACGCGGGCTGCCCGTACCACCCGTGCAGGTAGACGGTCACCGAGGTGGTGCTCGGCCCCGTGGTGAAGCCGACGCTGAGCCGGCCGTACGACGGGCTGTTCGGCGTCCACGTGGAGGGAGTGCCGGTGATTCCGGTGCCGGTGGCACCCAGGTAGACATAGCTGCCCTGGACGTAAGCGCTGAGCGTGTACTGGGAGTTGGGCTGCACGCTGACGGTCTGGACGCACTGGGCGTTGTCCTGGCCGCTCGGCGTGGCCTTGAGCGCGGAGGAGCCGGACCGGACCGGACTGCCGACGGCCACGCCGGAGCCTGCGGAGCAGGTCCAGGCGGAGAGCCCGTTCTCGAAGCCGGAGTTGACCACCAGGTTGGTGGCCTCGGCCCCGGCCGCGACGGCGCCGGCGCTGACGGCGCCGGCGCTGACGGCCCCGGCCACGGCGAGGCCGGCGCCGATGACGGCGGCGGCGCTCACCCCGGCAAGGGAGCGGTTCAGGACGGTCGGTCCGCGCTTGGCGCCGCTGGTCCGGTCCGCACGGGGGCCGGTGTCGGCCGGCAGGCGCGAAGTACGTGATCTCCGACGGAACATGGTGCGCTCCATTCCCGCAGAGCGCCATGGGCATGACCGACGCGTGGGGGCGCGACGCCCGGCTCTGGGTGAGGTGGGGACAGGTGGGGCTGTGCCGGACCGGATCGTAGGAGCAACGACACGGCCGGTCAATAGGTCTGGACCAATAGCCGGAATGTGGCCCCGTCCGGTGGCGACGTGATCCGAGGCGTTGGCGAACACCGAACCCGCTTGCCCACGGCGGGAGTCCGACCGACCCGCACCGGCGCCGCCGGATTCGCGCTCGCCGATGTCCCGCGGGCCGAGGCCGCTCGGGAAGCCCGGCCGGGGCTTCTCAGGAGGATGGCCGGGGCCCATGATGGCGGGATGGCAGTCAGCGAGGATCTGCTCTGGGACGCGTCGGACAGGAGCACGCGGACGGGTCCACGGCTACGACGCCTGGCGGTATCGGCCGGCTGTCTAGGCCTGATCGGCCTTGCCCTGCGGGGAGAACCGCCCGCCGTCAGATGGGCGGTCTGTACCGCTGTGGCCTACCTACTCCTGGAAATCGCGTACTGGGTCTGGGACCGGCGGCGCGTGGTCGAGGCGCGGATCACCCCCGGCGGGGCCGGCGGTGGTACGAGTCTCCGCCTCCGGCACGCCGGAGGGCGGATCACGGAGCACGACCCCGACCGGGTGGGGGTCCCAGTAGTTCTCGCCGAAAAACAACGGAGTAGCCCCTGACCTGGCCCGTTGCCGTGGAGTCGGTTGGCTCGTTGGGCTGACCGGGCGAATCCGGTGACGGGAGGGGTGGGTAGATGGCCACGAGGGTGTCTTCCGGCGAGGAGTTGGAGGCTCTGCGGTCGTTCCCCGCGATCGGTAAGGACGAGCTGATCCGCTGCTTCACCCTCGCCCCGGCTGATGAGGCGTTCCTGCGGAAGTTCCTGCGTCCTGCGGAAGTTCCTGCGTCCTGCGACGGTCTTGGGTGCCGCGGTGCAGTTGTGCACGTTGCCGTGGCTGGGCTTCGTGCCGGATGAGGTGACGGCGGCGCCGCTGGCGGCGGTGGGGCGGCTGGCCCGGCAGCGCGGGTTACCGATCGAGGTGCTGCGCGGCTACGGCATGTCCCGGGAGCAGACGCGTACTGACCATCTGCGGCAGGTGGCCGAGTACTTGTCGTGGCGTCCGGCGAAGGTCCTGGAGCTGAAGGAGCTGGATGAGTTCCTGCTGGCGCGGGCGATGGAGCACTGGGGGTGTGAGTATCTGCGTTCGGCGAGGGTGATCCGGC
>NZ_JBHWMB010000116.1:0-264 GCF_042730015.1 Streptomyces sp. NPDC059957
CAGAAATCCAGCCTCGCCGGCGTTTGAGGCGCGGGGTCTGGGGCGGAGCCCCAGAGGGGTCCGGCGCAGCCCGGTACCCCTCTCCAGCCCGTCCGGCGTTTGAGGACCGGGTCAGGGCAGAGCCCTGGGAACGGTCGAAGGGCGGGTAGGGGACTTCGCCCCGCGCAGCGGCGTGCGCCAGGCCCGCGGGGGCCGCGTACCGTCTGGGTACGGAAACGGGCCGGGGCCGGTGCCCCCGAAAGGGGAACAGGACCAGCCCCCACC
>NZ_JBHWMB010000116.1:274-16948 GCF_042730015.1 Streptomyces sp. NPDC059957
AGGGCCAGCCCTAGTCACCCAAGAGGGGAAACCGCCCCCGGCCCGAACCGTCTGCCGACGGCTACCGCTTAGTTGTCGTCCTCGTCGATCAGGAAGCCCCGCATGGGAGACGGCGCCTGCTGCATCGGCTGCGGACCAGCCGGCCGCACCGGAGCCATCGGCTGCGTCATCGCCGGGGACATCTGCTGCTGGCCGCCACCGTAGGAGGGGGCCATCGGGGACGGACCGCCCATCGGCGACGGGCCACCCATGGACGGACCGCCCATGGAGTGCATCGCACCGGCCGGAGCCATCGACGGGGTCGGCGACGGCGGCAGCGCGGGACCGGCGGGGTTCCGCGGCGGAGCCAGCGAGTCGTCGGCCTGCGTCTCCAGCTGGCGCAGCTGCGACTCCAGGTAGGACTTCAGACGGGTGCGGTACTCACGCTCGAAGCCCCGCAGGTCCTCGACCTTGCGCTCCAGCGTGGCGCGGGCGGACTCCAGGGAGCCCATCGCGACGCGGTGCTTCTCCTGCGCGTCCCGCTCCAGCGCGTCGGCCTTGGCGCGGGCGTCCCGCTCCAGACCCTCGGCGCGCGACCGGGCTTCGCCGACGATCTTGTTGGCCTCGGAGCGGGCCTCCGCGATCGCCTGGTCGGCGGTCTGCTGCGCGAGCGACAGGACGCGGGCGGCGCTGTCGCCACCGGGACCCTGCTGCGGAAGCTGCTGCGGCTGCTGGTGCATCTGCTGGCCCATCGGCTGCATCTGCTGGCCCATCGGCTGCATCTGCTGCCCCATGGGCTGCATCTGCTGGCCCATCTGCTGGCCCATCTGCTGGCCGAGCGGGTTCTGGCCACCCATGGACTGCTGCTGCATGGGGTTGCCCATCGGGCCGGGACCCTGCTGGCCCATGCCCTGCTGGCCCATGCCCTGCTGACCCATGCCCTGCTGACCCATCTGCTGCTGCCCACCCATGGTGTGCTGCTGCATGGGGTTGCCCATCGGGCCGGGACCCTGCTGGCCGTGCCCACCGGGGCCGGCCGGAAGCTGGGGCGGGCCGCCCGGAAGCTGCGGCTGACCCATCTGGGGCTGCTGCTGCGGGGGGCCGGATATGGCCGCGGGCACGGGGGCGCCGGGGCCACGCTGGTCCTGGGGCTCGGGCTTGCGCATGCCCTGCTGCTGGTTCTGCGCGGCGGCACGCGTGGCGGCCGCCAGCTTGGCGCGCAGGTCCTCGTTCTCGCGCAGCAGGCGCGTCAGCTCGGACTCGACCTCGTCGAGGAAGGCGTCGACCTCGTCCTCGTCATAGCCCTCTCGCAGGCGGACGGTCGTGAACTGCTTGTTCCGCACGTCCTCGGGAGTCAGCGGCATGTCTTCTTCACCTCTACGTAGTCGTCGGCAGTCGGCAGGACCGTATCGGGACTGTCCCCGCGCCTGCGGGGAAGCTCATCGTTCACACGCTTCTCGCAGCGGTGCTCACGAAACTGATGAGGATGTAAACGATGATCATCAGAACGAAGAAGGACAGGTCGAGTGCCACGCCCCCGAGACGCAACGGCGGGATGAGCCGCCGAAGGAGCTTGAGCGGTGGATCGGTGACAGTGTAGGTGGCCTCCAGAACGACCACCATCGCCTTGCCGGGTGTCCATGAACGTGCGAACTGGAACACGTAGTCCATGACCAGTCGGAAGATCAGCACGATGAGGAAGCACATCAGCGCGATGTAAACCACTTGCAGTGCTACGCCCATCCCGCGCTTCCCTCTCCCCTGCTTCCGCCCTGTACCCGGTCCCGTATCTGACGGATCGGTCTAGCTTTGGTTGAAGAACCCGCCCTCCGCGATGCGGGCCTTGTCCTCCGCCGTGACATCGACGTTAGCAGGAGACAGCAGGAACACCTTCTGTGTCACGCGTTCAATGCTGCCGTGCAAACCGAAGACGAGGCCTGCGGCGAAGTCGACCAGACGCTTCGCGTCCGTGTCGTCCATCTCCGTGAGATTCATGATCACCGGAGTGCCCTCACGGAAGTGTTCCCCGATGGTACGGGCCTCGTTGTAGGTCCGGGGGTGCAGCGTCGTGATGCGGTACGGCTCCCGCTCGGAGACGACCTTGGGCATGATCACGGGGGCGTTCTTCTCCAGATTCGAGCGGTCGGGTGTGATGGACGCCACGGGGGCGATTCGCGCAGGACGTCCGTTTTCAACCGGCATTGGGAGGGGTTCTCTTGGCGCCGGGGGCTGAGCAACTCGTACCGGTTCGTCCGATACGGGCGTTTGGTGTGAAACGGGTTGCTGTCGGCGGTCCCGGTCGCGCGACCGCTCCGGCTCCGGCTCGGGCTCGAACTCGTCGTCGGGGTCGTACCCCGGGTTGTCGTACCGGTCGTCCTCCACGAGGCCGAGGTAGACCGCCATCTTGCGCATCGCGCCGGCCATTCTCTGAGTCCTCCGCTCTGTGGTGGATCGCCCTGTCGCAGGTGTCTCGCCGTGTCACGAATGTCACCAACTGCCCGCGATCCACGTGGCCTGTCCGCTCATCAGCGGAAATGACCATATTTTCTGCTGTGGTCCGACTTTCTTCGCGACGTTACCCGAGCCGGGGTCTCGCGCCGAGTACCGCAGTGCCGACGCGTACATGTGTCGCACCGGCCGAAACGGCCTGTTCCAGGTCTGCGCTCATCCCGGCCGACACCATCGTGGCAGCCGGATGGTCCGCGCGCAGGCGGGATGACAATTCCACCAGCCGCTCGAAGGCCGCTTGTTCGCGTCCCGCGTAGTGCCCGGCCAGCGGAGCGACCGTCATGAGACCGTCGATGCGCAGTCCCGGGGCCGCCGCCACGAGGTCCGCCAACTCGGCCAGCTGCTCGGGCGCCGCGCCGCCGCGGGCCCCCCGTTCGCCCGACTCGGCGTCGAGGGCGATCTGCACCAGGCAGCCCAGTTCCCGTCCGGCGCCCTCCGCGGCCGCCGAGAGGGCCGCCACGAGCCTGGGGCGGTCGACGGACTGCACGAGGTGCGCGTATCCCGCCACGGAACGGACTTTGTTCGTCTGCAACTGGCCGACGAAGTGCCAGGTGAGCGGCAGATCCGAGCAGGCCTCGGCCTTGGGGGCCGCATCCTGGTCCCGGTTTTCCGCCACGTGACGGATACCCAGGTCCGCCAGCAGTCGTACGTCGCTCGCCGGGTAGGTCTTGGTGACCACGATGAGGGTCACCTCTTCCCTCTTGCGCCCGGCGGCCGCGCAGGCGGCGCCGATCCGCTCCTCCACCCGCGCGAGGTTCTCGGCGAGCTCGGACTTACGATCCGTCATTCTTCAGTCCAACCAGACATATCCGGCAAGCCGCCCGGTCATCCGGTCGCGGCGGTACGAGAAGTGGTCCCGCGACTCCAGTGTGCAGACCGGGGATCGGCCGAGGTCGGCCACCCCCGCCTCCGCGAGCTGCGCGTGCACCCCGGCGACCACGTCGACGGACGGGGTCCCCCAGCTCGTCTCGGCGTACGCGGCCGGCACCACCTCGGCGACCGCCGCCCGCATCTCGGCGGGAACCTCGTAGCAGCGCCCGCACACCGCCGGTCCGGTACGGGCCACCATGCGCGCGGGGTCGGCCCCGAGCGAGACCATCGCCTCGACGGCGGCGCCCACGACTCCGGCGACCAGTCCGGGCCGCCCGGCGTGGGCGGCCCCCGCGATGCCCGCGACGGGGTCGGCGAGCAGGACGGGCGTGCAGTCGGCGGTGAGGACCGCGAGGGGGAGCCCCCGACGGGCGGTCACCACCGCGTCCACCGCCGGACTGCGCCCGATCCCATCGGCTCGCTCCGGACCCCACGGGCCGTCGACCACCATCACGTCACGGCCGTGCACCTGGTTCATCCAGACCACGAGGTCCGGCGCGATGCCCAGCGCCTTCGCCGCGGCGGCCCGGTTCGCGCGAACGGCGGCCGGGTCGTCTCCGACCGCGCCGCCGAGATTGAGCTCCTCGTACGGAACGGCGCTCACCCCGCCCCACCGGTCGGTGAAGGCGAAGTGGGCGCCGCTCTCGCTGTACTGCTCCAAGGTCACTTCAAGAAGTCCGGGACGTCCAGTTCCTCGGCCGGGCTGTCCTGGTACGGCCGGGCCGTGGGGACCTGCGGGGCCGGAGCCTCGGCGACCGGGACCGGCTCGCTGCGGACCGGCTCCTCGCGCGGGGTGACCGAGCCCAGTCCGCCGAAGGCCGGGCGGACCGGCTCGGCGGCACGGACCGGAGCCGGGGCCGGCTCCTCGCGCTTGGTGGAGGCCGCGCCGATGACGTTGTCGCGGCGGGCCGGGGGCTGTCCGCCGTCGAACCCGGCCGCGATGACGGTGACCCGTACCTCGTCGCCGAGCGCGTCGTCGATGACGGCTCCGAAGATGATGTTCGCCTCGGGGTGTGCGGCCTCGCTCACCAGCTGCGCGGCCTCGTTGATCTCGAAGAGACCGAGGTCCGAGCCACCGGAGATGGAGAGCAGCACGCCTCGGGCGCCGTCGATGGACGCCTCCAGCAGCGGCGAGGAGATCGCCATCTCGGCGGCGGCCACCGCGCGGTCGTCGCCGCGGGCCGAGCCGATGCCCATCAGGGCCGAGCCCGCCTCGGACATCACGGACTTGACGTCCGCGAAGTCGAGGTTGATCAGACCCGGGGTGGTGATGAGGTCGGTGATGCCCTGGACGCCGGACAGCAGGACCTGGTCCGCCGACTTGAAGGCGTCCAGCACGCTGACCTGGCGGTCCGAGATGGACAGCAGGCGGTCGTTGGGGATGACGATGAGGGTGTCGACCTGCTCGCGGAGCTGGGCGATGCCGTCCTCGGCCTGGTTCGCGCGGCGCCGGCCCTCGAAGGTGAACGGCCGGGTGACCACACCGATCGTCAGGGCGCCCAGCGAGCGCGCGATGTTGGCGACGACGGGTGCGCCGCCCGTTCCGGTGCCGCCGCCTTCACCGGCGGTGACGAAGACCATGTCGGCCCCCTTGAGGACCTCCTCGATCTCCTCGCGGTGGTCCTCCGCGGCCTTGCGGCCGACGTCGGGGTTGGCGCCTGCGCCAAGGCCCCGGGTGAGTTCGCGGCCGACGTCGAGCTTGACGTCGGCGTCGCTCATCAACAGCGCCTGGGCGTCTGTGTTGATGGCGATGAACTCGACGCCCTTGAGACCGACCTCGATCATTCGGTTGATGGCATTGACACCACCGCCGCCGACACCGATGACCTTGATGACTGCGAGGTAGTTCTGCGGTGCTGCCACGTCGAAGGCCTCTCGCCTCGAGTTACGTGTCGTTCGCCTCGCGGGCCTGCGGTGCGACGACTGATGCCGAAATTGGGACGGTTCGTACACGCCGACCCGAACCCTAACCCTGAAGTTTAGGGTTATGAGTGTGTCTGTTCCTTGGACTCTTCCGAACAGGACACTAAGTCGACAAGTAGCGCGTGTTCAACGAACACGCCGAACCTCCCGTTTTTCTTTTCACCCTATGTGATCACCCGTATCGGTGGCCAACCAGGGTGCGACGCTGTTCGACCGGACGTCAACTACCGGACACCGCCGGGGCGGTGGGGACGCTCACGTCGAATCGGTCAGCCTTGGGCGAGGCCTTCAGGAGCGCTGTCAGCGCGCGGCCCTTCGCCGCGCCCTGTTCGCCGCTCCCCCAGACCACCGTCCGGCCGCCGGTCAACTCAAGTACCACCGAGTCGTAGGACCGGACCTTGACCTGCACGGTCTCCTTGCGGATCGCTTCCGGGAGGACGCCGGCGATGGCGACGGCCTCGTTCAGCAGCCGTTCCTCGTCGAAGCGGCGGCCGCTCGGAGACTGCCGCGCGCTCAGTTCCAGGAGCGGAACGCCCTTCGGCGCTTGTCCGACCGTGTCGAATCGCACACCGGAAGAGTCCACTTCCACGAACTGCGCGTCCTTCTTGATGAGCAGAACGGGCTTGCGTTCCGTCACCTTCAACCCGATTCCGTGCGGCCAGGCCCGCACCACATCGACCGAATCGATGCGGGACAGGCGGCCGCGGATCCGGGCTTCGATCTCGTCGGTGTCCACGGACACCAGGGGCGCGCCGACGGGAACGGCCGCCGCCGCCAGCACCTGCTCCCGGGTCAGGACCTCGGTTCCGGCGGCGGTGACCTTCTCGACCCGGAGCCAGGAGGACCCGTAGAGGACCCAGGTGCAGCCGGCGGCCAGAAGCAGCGCGAGGGCCAGGCCGGCGACCACGAGGGGTCCCCGGCGCAGCCCTCCCGGGAGCCGCCCGCCGGGACGCGGCCCGCGGGGTCCCCCGGGGCCGGATCCCTTGGGCGGCTTCGGCGACTTGGGAGGCTTCGGGGCCCCCGGCCGCCCGTGCGGGCCGGAGCCCTTCCCGGCGGCTCCCGGACCGCCACGCTGCGCCGTGCTCGCTCCGGCCACTCCTGTGCCTCCTGCGTCGGTGCTTCCCGCGTCAGCGGGCTCTGTTGGCTGCGATCGCCTCGTACACCATGCCGACGAGCAGCTCGTCGGCGTCCCGCCGGCCGAACTCGGCGGCGGCGCGGGACATCTCGTACAGGCGGTGCGGGTCGGCGAGGACCGGGAGGACCTGGCTGAGCACCCACTGGGGCGTCAGTTCCGCGTCGTCCACGAGCAGGCCGCCACCGGCCTTGACCACCGGCTGGGCGTTGAGCCGCTGTTCGCCGTTGCCGATCGGCAGCGGGACGTAGGCGGCGGGCAGCCCGACGGCGGACAGTTCGGCGACGGTCATCGCGCCCGCGCGGCAGAGCATCATGTCGGCGGCGGCGTACGCGAGATCCATCCGGTCCACGTACGGTACCGGCACATACGGCGGCATCCCGGGCATGTTGTCGACACGCGGCAGTTCGTTCTTCGGGCCGACCGCGTGCAGGATCTGGACCCCGGAGCGCTGGAGGGTCGGCGCGACCTGCTCGATCACCTCGTTGAGGCGGCGGGCACCCTGCGAGCCGCCGGAGACCAGCAGCGTCGGCAGGTTGGGGTCCAGGCCGAAGGCGGCGCGCGCCTCCGGGCGGACCAGCGCCCGGTCGAGGGTGGAGATGGAGCGGCGCAGCGGGATGCCCACGTAGCGGGCACCGCGCAGCTTGCTGTCGGGGGTGGAGACCGCGACGGCGAACGCGTACCGGGAGCCGATCTTGTTGGCCAGTCCGGGCCGGGCGTTGGCCTCGTGGACGATGATCGGCACTCCGAGGCGCTTGGCCGCGAGATAGCCGGGCAGGGCCACGTAGCCGCCGAAGCCGACGACGCAGTCGGCCTTGGTGCGGATGAGGATCTCCTCCGCGGCCTTGATGGTGCCGCGCAGCCGTCCTGGGACGGTGATCAGCTCGGGTGTGGGCCTACGGGGCAACGGAACGGCCGGGATCAGTCCCAGCTCGTAGCCGCGCTCGGGCACCAGGCGGGTTTCGAGTCCGCGTTCGGTGCCGAGGGCGGTGATGCCCACGGAAGGGTCCTGCCTGCGCAGGGCGTCCGCGAGGGCCAGCGCCGGCTCGATGTGGCCGGCGGTCCCCCCACCGGCGAGTACGACATGCACCGAAATTCACCGCTCTCCGGACGGACGCTTCTTGACGCGCCGTCTCATCGACTTCCATCTCTGCCCGGTCCGCGGCCGGCCGTTCTTGGGCCTCCGCATCGCGAGCGCCGCCCGTGCCGCCGGCTCCTCACGCGCGAAGGCGATGAGCAGTCCGACCGCGAACATGGTCGGCAGCAAGGCTGACCCACCGTAGGAGAACAGCGGGAGCGGGACCCCGGCGATCGGCAGCAGACCGAGCACCGCACCGATGTTGATCACGGCTTGCGCCGTGATCCAGGTGGTCACGCCTCCCGCGGCAAACCGTACGAAGGGGTCCTCCGTGCGTCCGGCCACGCGGATACCCGCATAGCCTAGGGCCGCGAACAGGGCGAGCACCGACAGCGTCCCCGCCAGCCCCAGTTCCTCACCGGTGATGGCGAAGATGAAGTCGGTGTGGGCCTCTGGCAGTTGCCCCCATTTTTCCACACTGGCACCGAGCCCGGAACCGAACCATCCGCCCGATGCGAGGGCGTAGATTCCGTGGACCGCCTGCCAGCACAGGCCGTTTTCGGGCAGTTCGGTCACTCCGATGCACTGGAGCCGGTCCATGCGGTGCGGGCTCGTCTTGATGAGCAGGGCGACGAGCACGCCCACGAAGGCCAGGACCCCGGCGAACATCCGCGTCGGCGCCCCGGCCAGCCACAGCAGGCCGAACAGGATGGCTCCGAGGATCATCGCGGTGCCCATGTCCCCGCCCAGCATGATGAGCCCGAGCAGCAGGAAGGTGACCGGGACCAGCGGCACCAGGAGGTGCTTCCACTGGCTCAGCAGGTCCCTTTCGCCCTTGCGCGCCAGCAGGTCGGCGCCCCAGAGGATGAGGGCCAGCTTGCCGAACTCGCTGGGCTGGAGCATGAACGGACCGCCAAGGGAGATCCAATTCTGGTTGCCGTTGATCGACACTCCTATCCCGGGCACCTGGACCAGGACCATCAGGAAGAGCGTGCCGGTGAGCACCGGATAGGACAGTGCCCGGTGGAGTTTGACGGGCATCCGGGAGGCGAGCAGCAGCAGTCCGGTGCCGATCGCGGCCGCCAGGAACTGCTTCTTGAAGAAGTACGCGTCACCCAGGCCGAGCTGGAGCGCCTTGATCATGGAGGCCGAGTAGACCATCACCAGGCCGAGCACGGTGATGAGCAGCGAGCTGCCGAAGATCAGGTAATACGCCGTAAGGGGCCGGTCCCAGGCCTGGCGCAACTGCCGCTGCGTGCGCCGCAACCGGGTCAGCGGTCCGCCCCCTGCGGGCCGCCGGGGACGCCGCCCGGGGCTCCCCCGGCCCGGCATCCGGCCGGCCCTGGGGGCTCTGGGGGCGCCGGGTCTGGCTCCCTTGGCGCCCCTGGCTTCCTTGGCGGTGCTGTCGGCGGACGGCCGCCGCCCCGGCAGTACTTGCTTGGCCGGCATCTGTGATCTTCCCCTCCAACTCGTACGAGGCGAGCAGCGGGTCGGCCGGAGGGAACCTGCCCTGGATCGAGCCGGACCCCGGGGGTCGTTCCTAGGCCCGCTCGGCGGCCAGTTCACGCACCGCGTCGGCGAACGCGTCCCCACGCTTGCTGTAGTTCGCGAACATGTCCATGGAGGCACAGGCAGGTGCCAGCAGAACCGTGTCGCCGGGCTCCGCGAGCCGGGCCGCTTCCCGGACCGCCGCGAGCATCGCCCCAGTGTCGGTCCGTGCGAGGTCCACGACCGGGACCTCCGGGGCGTGTCGCGCCAGTGCCTCGGCGATCAGGGCCCGGTCGGCGCCCATCAGGACGACGCCCCGCAGGCGCTTCGCGGCCTTCTGTACGAGCTCGTCGAAGGTCGCGCCCTTGGCGAGGCCGCCGGCGATCCAGACGACCGGCTCGAAGGCCGCCAGGGAGGCTTCCGCGGCGTGGGTGTTGGTGGCCTTGGAGTCGTCCACGTACGTGACCCCGCCCACCTCGTCCACGTGGCTGACCCGGTGGGCGTCCGGGCGGAAGTCGCGCAGTCCGTCGCGGACGGCGCGCGGCTCCACGCCGAAGGCGCGGGCCAGGGCCGCCGCGGCGAGGGCGTTGGCGATGTTGTGCGGGGCCGGCGGGTTGACGTCCGCGACCTCGGCGAGTTCCTGGGCGTTCTTCTGCCGGTTCTCCACGAAGGCCCGGTCGACGAGGATGCCGTCGACGACGCCGAACATGGAGGGGCCGGGGGCGCCGAGGGTGAAGCCGATGGCCCGGCAGCCCTCTTCCACGTCGGCCAGGGCGACCAGGTCCTCGGTCGCCTTGTCCGCCGCGTTGTAGACGCAGGCCACCGTGTTGCCCTCGTAGATCCGGCCCTTGTCGGCGGCGTACGCCTCCATGGAGCCGTGCCAGTCGAGGTGGTCCGGGGCCAGGTTCAGGACGGCCGCGGAGTGGGGGCGCACCGAGGGCGCCCAGTGCAGCTGGTAGCTGGAGAGTTCGACGGCGAGTACGTCGTACTGCTCCTCGCCGAGGACCACGTCGATGATCGGGGTGCCGATGTTGCCGACGGCCGCGGTCCTGAGGCCGGCGGCCTTCAGGATCGAGGCGAGCATCTGGGTGGTGGTGGTCTTGCCGTTGGTTCCGGTGATGGCGAGCCAGGGAGCCGGCTCCCTGCGGGGCTCGCCGGTCCGGGCGGCGCGCTGGTCCTCGGCGACCTCGCGCAGCAACCAGGCGATCTCGACGTCGCCCACGACGTCCACGCCGGCCGCGGCGGCTGCCGCGAACAGCGGGCTGTCGGGCTTCCAGCCGGGCGAGGTGACCACGAGGTCGGTTCCCCGGGGCAGGACCTCGCCCGCCGGGGCGCCGCCGTCCAGGCTGCCGAGGCGGGCCTCGATGCCCAGCTCCGCGAGCTCGGCGGCCCGCGCACGCTGCGCCTCGCCGTCCCCGTTGTCGACGACGGTCACCCGCGCACCCAGCCCGGCCAGGGCACGGGCTGCGCTGATGCCGCTCACGCCGAGGCCGGCGACGGTGATGTTCTTGCCGTGCCAGGCGGTCACTTGTCGGCTGCCCATCCCGCGTAGAAGACTCCGAGGCCCACGATCACGCACATGCCCTGGATGATCCAGAACCGGACGACGACCAGGACTTCGGACCACCCCTTGAGTTCGAAGTGGTGCTGCAGCGGTGCCATCCGGAAGACGCGCTTGCCGGTCAGCTTGAAGGAGCCGACCTGGATGACGACCGACATGGTGATCAGGACGAAGAGGCCGCCGAGGAGCGCCATCAGGAACTCCGTGCGGGAGCAGATCGCGAGGCCGGCGAGCGCGCCGCCGAGGGCCAGCGAACCGGTGTCGCCCATGAAGATCTTGGCGGGCGAGGTGTTCCACCACAGGAAGCCGAAGCAGGCGCCCATCAGTGCGGCGGCGACGACCGCCAGGTCCAGTGGGTCTCGTACCTCGAAACAGGCCGCCGGGTTGGTCAGGGTCTGCGCGTTGGCGCAGGACTCCTGGTACTGCCAGACGCCGATGAAGGTGTACGCGCCGAAGACCATCACGGCTGCGCCGGTGGCCAGGCCGTCGAGACCGTCGGTCAGGTTCACGCCGTTGGACATCGCCAGGATCATGAACAGCGCCCAGACCACGAACAGCACCGGGCCGATCGACCAGCCGAAGTCCGTGACGAACGACAGCTTGGTGGAGGCCGGGGCGAGGTCGCGAGCGTCCTTGAACTGCAGGGAGAGCACCGCGAAGGCGATGCCGACGATCAGCTGGCCGGCCATCTTGGCCTTGGCCCGCAGACCGAGCGAACGCTGCTTGACGATCTTGATGTAGTCGTCGAGGAACCCGACCACGCCCATGCCCGCCATCAGCATGAGCACGAGCACGCCCGAGAAGGTCGGCTGGCTTCCGGTGATCACCTTGGTGAGGGCGTACGCGATCAGCGTGGCCAGGATGAAGGAGATGCCGCCCATGGTGGGCGTGCCCTTCTTCCCTGCGTGACCGCGCGGCCCGTCATCGCGGATGAACTGGCCGTATCCCTTGCGGGCCAGACCCTTGATCAGCAACGGGGTGCCGATGAGGGTGAGGAAGAGTCCGATGACTCCGGAGAACAGGATCTGCCTCATCGACCCGCGACCTCGCCGTCGAGCAGGGCCTCGGCCACCCGCTCCAGACCGGCTGACCTGGAAGCCTTCACCAGCACGACGTCTCCCGTACGCAGTTCACTGCGCAACAGGTCGACCGCCGCCTGCGCGTCGGACACGAGCACCGACTCCTCACCCCACGAACCCTCGTTATATGCGCCCAGTTGCAGCCAGGAGGCTTCCCTGCCCCCGACCGCGACCAGCTTGCTCACGTTGAGCCGGACGACAAGCCGTCCGACCGCGTCGTGCTCGGCGAGCGCGTCGTCTCCGAGCTCGGCCATCGGGCCGAGCACCGCCCACGTGCGGCCCCCGTTCGCCTTGCCGGCACCGCCCATCGCGGCGAGTGCGCGCAGTGCGGCCCGCATGGACTCGGGGTTTGCGTTGTAGGCGTCGTTGACGATCGTCACGCCGTCCGCCCGCTCGGTGACCTCCATCCGCCACCGGGACAGGCTGCCCGCTCCGGAGAGCGCGGTGGCGATCTCCTGTGCGGACATGCCCAGTACGTGGGCGACGGCGGCCGCGGCGAGCGCGTTCGACACGTGGTGCTCACCGTACAGCCGCAAGGTCACGTCGCTGCACCCGGTCGGTGTTCGCAATGTGAAGGAAGCCTGTCCTCTGTCCGTCATCCGGACTTCGGTGGCCCTGATGTCGGCGTCCTCGGCCTCGCCGAACAGCACCGTACGGGCCTTCGTGCGCCCGGCCATGGCACGTACCAGCAGGTCATCGGCGTTGAGGACGGCGATGCCGCCCTCCGCCTCGGACGGCAGGGCCTCGACGAGCTCGCCCTTGGCCTGCGCGATCTGCTCCCGGCCGCCGAACTCCCCGATGTGCGCGGTGCCGACGTTGAGGACCACGCCGATGCGCGGGGGCGTCAGTCCGGCGAGGTAGGCGATGTGGCCGATGCCGCGGGCGCCCATCTCCAGGACCAGGTGCTGCGTGTCCTCGGTGACCCGCAGCGTCGTGATCGGCAGGCCGATCTCGTTGTTGAGGTTCCCCGGGGTCCACACGGTCGGCGCGTGGTGCTGCAGGACCTGGGCGATCAGGTCCTTGGTGGACGTCTTGCCGGCGGAGCCGGTGAGGGCCACGACGTCGGTGCCGAGGCGTTCGACGACGGATCGGGCGAGCGCGCCGAGGGCGGCCACCACGTCGGGGACGACGATGGCGGGAACGCCGACGGGCCGGGTCGCGAGGACGGCCACCGCTCCGGCGGCCAGGGCGCGTTCGGCGTAGTCGTGGCCGTCCACCCGCTCCCCGACGAAGGCGGCGAACAGGCTGCCGGCCCCGACCTCGCGGGAGTCGTAGACCACGGGACCGGTGACCATGACGGACGGATCCGGTATGTCGTGGGGCTGCCCGCCGGTGATCTCTGCGATCTCGGCGAGGGAAAGGGCGATCACTGGTTCACCTCGGCCTGTCGGGGACGCTGGCGCGCTTGGGTCTCGATGGCCGCGCGCAGGACCGCACGGTCGTCGAAGGGGCGTACGACGCCCGCGGTGTCCTGGCCCTGCTCGTGGCCCTTGCCGGCCACCAGCACGGTGTCTCCCGCCTCGGCCCGCGCGACGACGGCGGCGATGGCCGCCGCCCGGTCGGCGTCGACGAGGACGGAACCCCGCTCGGCGGGCGGCACGGACACCGCGCCGCGGAACATCGCGGCGAGGATCGCGAGGGGGTCCTCGGAGCGCGGGTTGTCGGAGGTCAGCACGGCGGTGTCGGCGAACCGGGCGGCCGCGGCGCCCATCGGCGCCCGCTTGGTGGTGTCGCGGTCGCCGCCACAGCCGATGACGACGTGCAGCTTGCCGGTGGTGACCTCGCGCAGGGCCCGCAGGACCGATTCCACGGCGTCCGTCTTGTGCGCGTAGTCCACGACGGCCAGGTACGGCTGTCCCGCGTCGACGCGCTCCAGCCTGCCGGGCACGCCGGGGACCGCGGCGACGCCGTCGGCGGCGGTCTGCGGGTCGAGGCCGGCGGCGGCGAGCGTGACGACGGCTGCGACGGTGTTGGCCACGTTGAACGGGCCGGGCAGCGGGGCGGTCGCCCGGACCCGCTCGCCCGCCGGACCCACCAGGGTCAGGGTCGAGTCCATGTGGCGCGAGACCACGTCCTCGGCCCGCCAGTCGGCGGCCGGGTCGCCCGTGGCGGAGAAGGTCACGACCGGGATCGGCGACTCCTTGGCGAGGCGGCGGCCGTACTCGTCGTCGATGTTGACCACGCCGAGGCGGGCGCGGCGCTCGGTGAAGAGCTGCGCCTTGGCCTGGAAGTAGTCCTCCATGTCGGAGTGGAACTCCATGTGCTCCGGGCTCAGGTTGTTGAAGACGGCCACGTCGAAGACGCACCCGTCGACCCGGCCGAGCACCAGGGCGTGGCTGGAGACCTCCATGGCGACCGCCTCGACGCCGCGTTCGCGCATGACCGCGAAGAGCGCCTGCAGGTCGGTGGCCTCGGGGGTGGTGCGCTCGGACTTGATGCGCTCGTCGCCGACGCGCATCTCGACGGTGCCGATGAGCCCCGTCCTGCGTCCGGCGCCGCGCAGTCCGCCCTCGACGAGGTACGCCGTGGTGGTCTTGCCGGAGGTGCCGGTGATGCCGATCTGGAGCAGGGCCCCGCCCGGCCTGCCGTAGACCGCGGCGGCCAGTTCTCCCATCCGGCCGCGCGGGTCGGCGACGGCGAGGACCGGGAGTCCGGTGGCCGCGGCGCGCTCGGCGCCGGCCGGGTCGGTCAGCACGGCGGCGGCGCCGAGGGCGGCCGCCTGCGCGGCGAAGTCCGCGCCGTGCAGCTTGGCTCCCGGCAGGGCCGCGTACAGGTCTCCGGGGCGCACGGCACGGGAATCGTGCGTGATGCCGGTGATCCGCGTCTGCGCGCCGGGGACTTCCACTCCGAGCAGCTCCGCCAGCTCGCCGAGGGGTGTCGGGCGCACGGACAGGGGGCGTGGCGCTCCCGGCGGCGCTGCCGGTGCGTCGTTCTGGGCGGTTCTGGGCTGATCAGCGTGGGGCACGGCGGTGAGCGTACCGGGCCCGGCGGGCCGCTCGCGAAGCGAGGGCCCGGCCTCGGGGGCGGCGGACGCGTGGTTCCCGGATTCGGGGGTGATCGTTGTCACTGATGGTGCCTCACGCTTTTCTGGGGCGGGCCTGCCGGGGCGGCGGTCACTGACCGGGCTGCGGGCTCGGCCGGGGGCCGGGCTGCACGCCGGGTTCGTAGGTGACCGGGAGTCCGGCGGGGGCGGTTCCGGTGGGAGCGACCTGGAGGGTTTTGAGGGCGAACTCCATGACCTTCTTGTAGATGGGCCCGCAGATCTGGCCACCGAAGTAACTGCCCTTGGTGGGGTTCTGGATGGCGCAGTACACGGTGACGCGGGGGTTGTCCGCAGGTGCGAAGCCCGCGAAGGAGGCGGTGTAGCCCTTGTAGCGGCCGGTGGCCGGATCCACCCGGTTGGAGGTGCCGGTCTTGCCGCCGACCCGGTAGCCGGGGATCCGGGCCCTGGTGCCGGTGCCCTCCTGGTCGTCGACCACCGACTCCAGCATTTCCGCGAGGGTCTTGGCGGTCTCCTTGCTGACCACCTGGTTCTTCGCGGGCGCCGGGGCCGGGGTGAAGCGGCCGTCGGGGCCCCTGGTGCCGCGGACGAGCGTCGGCTCGATGCGGACCCCGCCGTTGGCGATCGTCGAGTACACGGAGGCCGCCTGCATGGCGTTGAGGGACAGGCCCTGGCCGAAGGGGATCGTGTACTGCTGGGAAGTGGACCACTTCTCGGGCGGGGCGAGGATGCCGCGGGACTCACCGGGGTAGTTCAGGCCGGTGGGCCGGCCGATGCCGAACTTGTCCAGGTACGAGAACAGGACCTTGTTGGCCTCGGGCTGCGTCGGACCGAGCTGGCCGGTGGCCAGGATGGTGCCGATGTTGGAGGACTTGGCCAGGACCCCGTTGAGGGTCAGGTACCAGGTCGGGTGGTCGATGTCGTCCTTGAAGAGCCGGTCGCCGCGGTGCAGCCGGTTGGGCACCTCGACGTGGGTGTCGGGCCTGGCCTTCTTCTCCTCCAGGACGGCCGCCATCGACATCACCTTGGCGGTGGAGCCGGGCTCGTACACGTCCTGGAGCGCGGCGTTGCCCATGGCGGCGGAGCTGGCCTTGGACAGGTCGTTGGGGTCGAAGCCGGGGGCGTTGGCCATGGCCAGGACCTCGCCGGTGCGGGTGTCCTGGACGATGACGTACCCGCGGTCGGCCCCCGACTTGGCGACCTGCTCGGTGATGGCGCTCTGCGCGGCCCACTGGATGTCGCGGTCGATGGTCAGCTCGATGTCCTCGCCGGGCACGGCGGGCTTCTCGCTGGACCCGGCGGTCGGCACGCGGCGGCCGCCCGACTGGGCGTACGTGAGCTCGCCGTCCTTGCCGGACAGCTTCTTGTCGAGGGAGGACTCCAGGCCGCCGCCGCCCTTGCCCTCGGCGTTGACGTAACCCAGTATCCCGGCGGCGAGGTCGCCGTTCGGGTACACGCGCTTGCTGCTGTTCTCGTTGAACACGCCGGCCAGGACGTTGGCGCCCGGGCCGTTGTTGGCCTTGTCGGCGGTCGCCTTCTCGGCGAAGACCTTCTTGAGGCCCTTGATCTGGTTCCAGACCTGGGGGGTCTGGCGGCGCGCGAGGATCACGTAGCGGGTGTTCTTCGTCTTCAGCCGCTGGGCGATCTCCTTGGCGTCCTTGCCGAGGATCGGCGCGAGGAGGGCTGCCGCCTGCTCGGAGGCGTCGGGGGCCTTGCTCTCCTGCACCGTGAACATGTGCGGGTCGGCGGTGATGTCGTACGCGTCCACGCTGGTGGCCAGCGCCACGCCCTTGCGGTCGGTGATCTCCCCGCGCTCGGCGGCCAGGGTGTAGCTGGCGAAGCGGTTCTCGGAGGCCTTGGCGGAGTACGCGGACGCGTCGACGGCCTGCACCTGGAGCAGCCGTACGACGAACGCCAGCATCACCAGCGTCAGCCCGACGCTGACCAGCCGCAGGCGGGGCTTGGGGGCACCGAGCCGGATCGTGTGCAGTTTCCTCGCGGGGGCGGGGCGGCGGGTGGCGGGCCTGGCGGCCGGCCGCGCCGAAGCCCGCGCCC
>NZ_JBHWMB010000117.1:0-12956 GCF_042730015.1 Streptomyces sp. NPDC059957
CTGCTGGGCGATCGCCTTGGCACTCATCGGGGCGGCCTGCGCGGGAACCGCGGCCAGCATGGAACCGGCGACACCCAGGGCGAGGACGGTACCCGTGAGGGTCTTCTTCGAAGCGGCGATGCGGCGGATGACGGCGTTGGACACGGACGGACCTTCCGAAGGGGACAAGGACGGTCGCAGGCATGCCGAAGACATGCGCGAGCCACTCACGCGGAGGAGAGGGGTTCGTCGGCGGTGGCGGAGACCGGGTGTGAACCCGGGGGATCTCCGTCCGCCCTGCGACTCATCCGGTTCTACGGGGCCTCGCGGGCCCTGGCAAAGACCGCTCTTACTAGTGGTCCTCGCAGGCGGGCCGGAAGGGGCCCCCGGAGGCCGGTTCGGTATCGGGGCAGGTGGGAGGTGGTGTGAGGGGGCTGGTAGGGGCCGCTTAAGGGCTACTATCCCGGTTCGTATGTGACCTGGGTCCTGTGGGGCGGGTCACCACCGAAGGGGCCGGATCTCACCCTCTGCGCCCGTTTGCGACCCTCTCAGGGGAAGGCCCGGGGCGGATTCGGCCATCGGATCGAAGGAAGCGGGTGATGATCTGCGGGGTTTGTCGGTGGGGTTCGGCAGGTCTTTGTCAGTGGTCTGGATGTTGTTGCCGCTGGTAAGCGTGGGTGTCTGCTACTGACTTGGGGTGCCGAGCTCTGGGCGCGGTCCAGCGCGAACCGGGGCAGGAAACCGGCTGCTGATGCGCGGCGTGGAGAACTTGAGAAGGGCGTGGCCGGGGCGCTGACGCTCCCGGAGCCGCTGCCGGGCCGCTTCCTTGTGCCGTTGCTGCGTTCACTGAGGGGCTTGTAGAGGCTCGGGGTCTGTTGCTCGGCGCGGGTCTCCACGATCCGGGCGTCGTGGGCGCGGGGCGCTTCGACCAGCGTGCGTCGGAAGCTCTGCGCCGCCGACGCCTTCACCAACGCGGTCCGCAGCGCCGCGATCCGCGCCCCGCGGACGGTGTCGGAGCAGCTCTCGGCGCCCAGCAGCTGTGCGGCCTGGAGTTGGGTGTCGGTGACGGCCACTCAGACGACCTGGTAGGGGCACAAGACGCCCCGGTCGAGGGCCTTGGAGAGCGACAGGGTGAAGCACCTGCTGCCGAGGGCCCGTTGGGGTCGCCGTCCATGCTCGCGACGAGCTCGCCGGGTGAGCCGGCCTCGTCCTCGTCTCTGAGCTGCCACAGCCAGGGCGAGGCCGTCTTGGTGGGCAGGGTCCCCAGGCCGAGGGAGGCGGCGTACGTGGCGTAGACGGTGACCTTCTCCAGGCCCAGAGTCCACTCCACGAGCTCGGCCGCATCTGTGGTGTTGGGGAAGGGCTCCTCCTCGCCCCGCAGGGAGGACACTCCGATCGTCGGGCCCCGGCGGCCGCCCTCGCGCCACGCGGCCTCGGTCTGGGCGAGCAGGTCCAGCCAAGGCACGAACACCAGCACCCGGCCGCGCGTGGAGCTCCTCCGCGCTGGAGGCTGCCACCCGGGTCTTCCCGGATGTATCCGGCGTCGCAAGGCCACGCGATCTCCTTCCGGTAGTTCCACGTTGCCGACGGAGAGCGGTCGAGGCAGCCGCGTAGAGGCCTTCCGGCCGACCGGAACGCCCTCGGCCCGAAGAAGATCGAACCGGCGCTACGGCGGAGAGGCGAAGGTCCTGTGAACAGCGGGCCGGGGTCGGGAACCGTTCGGCGGTATCGTGCGTGAGCTCTTGATGGGCAGTCGGCTGGTGGAGGGGAATCTGATGACGTCGCGGGCGATGGTGAGCGTGGCAGTGGTATCGGCAAGCGTGGCGCTGCTGACGTGCGGGTGCGGTCCGGACGAAGCGAAGGAGAGCGCCGGCGCGAAGCCTTCACAGCCGGCCGTGTCCACATCTACGAACGTACCGTCGGGCACGCCGTCCGCATCCGCCGCAACCGGGAAGCCTTCGGCCATTGCGACCGCTGACCTGCCCGCGCCCAGGACGAAGGAGCGCGCGATCCAACGGTACGAGCAGTACCTTCACGGCCTCGGTCGTGAAGACATCGGGACGGTCTGCGAAGTGGCCGGGCCAGGCGCGAAGGAGGCAGAGGATCAGGGGTTCGGTCCGTGCACGACGACGTACGCGATCGTGTTCCAGATGATTTCCCCCGAGCAGAAGAAGGCCCTGCAGACCGCGACGGTCGATCCGCAGCGCGTTCAGGTGCGTACGCTCGACTCGATCGAGATGCCGCTCGAAGCGGTCAGGTCCTCCGCCACCTTCTCTGAGGAAGACCTCGGCAGCTACGTGCTGGAATACCTCAAAGACGACTACTACATCACCGACGGGAAGTAACTCGCCGGCCGCGGAGACCCACCGGAGATTCCAGGCTGCCGAGCCCGAATGGCCGGCGCCCGGCCAGGTTGGTGATCACTCCAGCAGGTCACGGGGTGCTCGAACAGGCCGGCGAAGGCGGGCCGTGCTTGGCCTGGTCGGAGGGGCAGGGGGTGATCCCCGGTCCGTCGAGGAGTTGTGCGGGTGCGCCGCCGAGGCCCAGACCTTGCTCGACCGCATCGGTGCTGCTGGAGGAGAGGCGCAGACCTGCTCGGTGCACGCCGCCCCGGATCCCCTTCGCCCCGCAGGCCAGCGGGGTTTGTCAGAGGTGTCTCCTAAGCTCCATTCAGGTCTGCGTGATGAAGGTGGGCCTCTGACAACTCCGACAGCAGGGAGCGTCTTCTCGGATGACTGCGCAGCCCGCACGCCCTGAGCGCAGCGGCCCCAGACCGCCTCGGTCATGAATGCCGCGCCGTTCAAGTCTTCTCCGGTCAAGGCTGTGTTCAGGGACGTGACCCCGATGCAGGTCTCTCGGTCGGCCGCATGGGCCGCCGCGTCGGTGACGCGGACAGTGCTGACGGAGATAGTCAACGGCGCGCGGAGAGCGGCGGCGGAGGAAGCCCGGAAGAAGCTGATTCCTGGGGACCTGATCGCGGCGATCAGCCGGAACGTCGAGCTGGAGGTGGCAGACGCGTGGTACCACCACAGCCCGACTTTTCGTGGCTGACCGGCGTCGCGTACGACGATGAAGGTGTCATCGTGCCTTCTCCGTCAGAGGATCCCCGCTCATGAACCAACGAGACAGGTGCAGTGACGGTCAGCCGATCGGCCGTTGTTCCGGGTGTGGAAACCGACTTGCTGGCCATCCGCTCCGCGCACTGGAGGGTCAGGAGCCCGCGCCGGCCGGTGTGAGCTTCGCGATGTCGATGACCTCGGAGTCCGCCGGGGGCGTGGTGTCGATGGGGGTGTCGAAGGCCGAGTAGGCGATCTCTCCGGCCGTGCCCCCGCCCACCAGGGCCTTGAGGAGGTGGGGGGTGCCCTCGGTGGCGATCCAGTAGGTCTCTTCCTGGCCTTGCGCGGTCTCCGCGGAGACCGCGACCACCGCCCTGCCGTCGATCACGGAGGTCCCGGTCTCCCTGGCCTTGACCGCGTTCGCGCCGACGCTCGTCAACGGGGTGACCTGGTCGCAGGCGGCCGACATCTGGCGGGCCTGCGGGTTGCTCGTGGGAATGCGCACCCAGTGCGCGGCGAACGCGCCGACCACCGCGTTCTCCTGCTTCTTCGAGGCCTTCTTCTGCGCGGCGATGCTCCGCCAGAACTCGGCGTCCCCGTTGACGTGGACGAGCTCGGCCGTCTTGATGATGCTGAGCGACCCGGTTCCCACCATCTGCACGGTGCCCCGGCAGTTGCCGCTCTTGTCGACGGCCAGGTCCATCTTGACCGACGTACCCGCCGCCACCGGCGTTCCGTCCGCGGTCTTTCCGTTCGCCGTGCTGGACAGCGTGCCCGTGACGTGGACCGACTGGAGCGCGTCCATGGCCGCGCCGGACTTGGCGAGGATCTGGTCGACCGGCAGGGTGTCCCGCGCGGCGGACGGCGTCGCCGCCGGTGTCGAGGCGCCGCTCGCGCTCTCCGCGTCGGGTCCGCAGGCCGTCATGGTGAGCAGGGCCGTGGTGCCGAGCGCCATCGAGGCGATCGTTCGCGCGTGCATGTGTCCCCCGGGGATGTCGTGGGCGACCGACGATATCCGCAGGTGCAGAAGGCGCCGCACCAGGGTCGGCCTCGGCCCCGCCCGGGGTCAGGACTTCTTCCGGTCCAGGCAGTCGACGGTCTTGAAGAAGCCGTCCCCGGCGGTGAATATCACGACGGCCTGCCCCTCGGGGTTGCCGGCTGGTCGCGGCCTGCCCGGCCGGACCCCGACCACCGTCGTAGACACCCCGCCCCTTCCCATCCACGGCTTGGATCGGCCCTTCGACGCCATCGGGGACGCCCCTACCGGCCCGGGCGATTGCGGAACACCGCGGGGTGTTCCGCGAGGCGTACATTCCGGCCCCGCCTACGGACGACAGACCGTCAGGCCCTGCTGGATCAGGAGCGGCTTCCACCTGGCCTTCTGTTTCGGAACTGCTCCCGGGTGATGCGTCGCGGCGTGCGGCTCCTCGTGGTAGGTGTCGAGCAGGCCGTCGGGTGCCCGGCCGGCCACCTCGGCGGCCGGGCCGCGGAAGTCGTACGTGATGACCCGGCTGGGCCCGAATGGGTTCGGCCAGGTCAACGTCCAGCCCTGCGGGGTGTGTTCATAGCCACTGTGCGCGGTGTGCGGCTCCAGGAAACGCACCTCGCCCATGAGCGCGGACAGCGTGGCGGGGTGCCGGCGAAGCCGGTGCCGGCCGACTTGCGCACGGTACTGCGCGCGCCGTTGGTCGGTGCCGACAACCCAGCCTGCGAACAGTTAGCGGGCGCCGGAGTCTTCGGATCCGGGTTCGGAGGCTTCGTAGGCGATGCGGACACTCCCGCCGCGGTCTTCGACTCCGGCGGCCCGTACACCGCGGCGTATCTGTGCGCCCAGGGCCTCGGCGCGCCGGGTGAACACCCCCTGCGCCCACGCCAGCGGACTGTCGACCAGCGCCGGGCCTTCGTCCACCAGCGGGCGCCAGGCCGAGCCCCCAGATCCCGGCGAAGCGGAAGGGGCAGGGGCGGCCGGCCCGTTGTCGGGCGGGCAGGCCGGGCTGCACCGCCTCAAGCAAGCCGCGCCGGTGCTGCAGCTGTGCGGTGCGGGCATGCAGAGTACCGGCGTTGGACTCCCGGTTCGGCTCGGCCAGTTGCTCCAGAACGACGGTGCGTACGCCGTGCAGGGCGAGCTCGCCGGCGAGCAGGGGTTCCCACGGGCCCGCCGCCGACGATCACCACCTCGGCCTGGGTGTCAGGCACTTGCTCCGCCGTCTGTCACCAGGTCATGTCCGACCACGAAGCTGGACTCCGCGGAGGCCAGCCATAGTACGGCCGCGACGATCTCGTCGGTCTCGGCGAGGCGGCCGAGCGGAATGGTGCCGTTCAGGCGGGCCGCGCGCTCCGCCTCGGACTCACCCGGCATGAAGGTCATGGCGGTGTTGGAGGCGCCTGGACTGACCGCGTTGATACGGATGCCGTCCTTGATGTGGTCGAGGGCTGCGGACCGGGTGAGGGTGGAGACGGCAGCCTTGGACGCGGCGTAGGCACCCATTCCGGGATAGCGGAGGTGGTCGCCGATATTGGAGGCGGCGTTGACGATGACGCCGCCGCCGTTGTCGCGCATGTGCCGGATCTCGTACTTCATGGCGAGCATCACGCCAGTGAGGTTCACCGCGAGCTGCGCGTGCCACTGACCCTCGTCGAGGTCGGCGAGGGGGCCGAGGCCGGTGAGGATGCCGGCGTTGTTGTGTGCGATGTGCAGTCCGCCGTGGCGGGAGACAGCGGTATCGACCATCGCCTGCACGGAGGCGGAGGAGGTGACATCGACGGTGACCGCGCTCGCCGTGCCGCCGTCCTGCTCGATCAGCTTGACCGTCTGGGCCGCGTTCTCTGCGTTGAGGTCGGCGGCGACGACCGTGGCGCCCCGCGCCGCGAAGGCACGGGCGCTGGTGCGGCCGATGCCGGAGCCGGCGCCGGTGACGAGGGCGACCTTGCCGTGGAACGGTGCGGACATGGTGGATCTCCTTGCTGCGATACGGAGGGTGGCTCGGCAGCCATTTCTGTGCTGACCGACACATAAATCATGCATCACCGCTTCGTCGCAGGTCAAGTGATATATTTAATGGACGACACAGAAAGGGGTGGTGTGATGGCCGGGCGAGGCAGACCACGGGCCTTCGACCGGGGCGAGGCGCTGCGCCGCGCGCTGCGCGTCTTTTGGGAGCGCGGCTTCCAAGCGACGTCGATGAGCGATCTCACCGCGGCGATGGGCATCAACTCGCCCAGCATCTACGCGGCCTACGGCTCCAAAGAAAAGCTCTTCCACGAGGCGGTCGCGCTCTACACGAGCACCGAAGGCGACTACACCCGGCGCGCCCTGGCCGAGGAGCCGACGGCCCGCGCCGCCGTGGAGGCGATGCTGCGGGACAACGCCGCGGCATACGCGGATCCCGCAACCCCTACCGGCTGTCTGGTCGTGCTGGCCGCACCCGTCTCCGTACCGGAGAACTCCTCAGTCCCCACTACTCTCGCCCGCATGCGGGCCGAAGTGCGGGAAATGATCCGCGAGCGGGTCCAGCGAGGCATCGTCGACGGTGACGTACGGCCAGACGCCGACACCCAGACCATCGCCTCCTTCTACAGCACCGTACTCAACGGACTGTCCATCCAGTCGAGGGACGGGGCGTCGGCCGGGCAACTGCAGAACACCGTCGATGGAGCCCTGGCGGCCTGGGACGCACTGGCCGCACCCCGCACCGAAGGCCGTGGTCGTGTCTGAGAGTTGAACGGGGAGGCTTTCGAGTACTCCCGCTATCTTGGGACGAGCCCGCGACGCAGATCGCGATCGTCTTCGGCACCGGCGCCCATACCGTGCCCGCGCCCACCTCAGGATGTAGCGCAGCTCCATGGCCATACCCGTCGAGGCTGGTCAGTTCGGTGCTCCCGGTGGCGACATCAGCGGGGGGCACTGGCGGCGTCGGCGGATCGCGCGAACGGTGAACGGGTCCGGCCGGCGGGTCGGGACGTCTGGTCGAGTGGTGCGGCACCGCCTTCTCGCGCACCATTGCCTTCCCACTCCGGGGAGGCCGGATGAACCCTTACGACACTGTGGAGCCGCGGCCAGGCAGATCTGGCGCCAACCGGCTGGTCCGGGCCGTCGCACTGGTCCTCGTGCCGCCGGTGGCAGCCGTGTGGCTGTGGCGCTCGCCCCGCCTCGGGACCGTCACGAAGGCCGTCCTGACCGGCTGGTGTGTCCTTGCCACGTTCTTGTGGATCGGCTTCCTCGCCGGCCCGGCCCCGAAGAGCCCTTCTCATCCCGTCGAGACAACTCCCACCCCGAACGCGTCGGCCTCCAGTCCGATCGCGACGACGGAGCCCACCTCGACGCCGTCCCCGAGACCCTTGGCCACGTCCGGTCCGGTACCGGCACCAACCGAGGCGTCGGATACCACGCCGGCCACCCCGGCCGGGCCCCCTTCGTCGGGGGACCCGGTCGCGCCCGCCGAGCCGAGCGGGGCCACCACATCGGCCACCGAGGCTCCGAGCGCGTACTACCGCAGGTGTGCCGACGCTCGCGCGGCTGGCGCCGCGCCGCTGCACCGGGGAGAGCCGGGCTACCGATCGGAGCTCGACCGGGACGGCGACGGCGTAGCCTGCGAACCCTGGCTGTGATCAGAGATGAAAGGTCGGGACGAGCACCACAAACATCCGGGTATAGACGGATCGCGCACGGGCGAGGACGGGGCCGGCGGGCGCCCACCCGCCAGGGCTCTGGCTGGGCCGCGAACTCACCCCACCGGTGGCACCTTCCTGGCATCCGGCCCGCCCGCACAACCGCGCTGGTCCAACTCGCCCAGGACCTTCCGCCCGCAGTTCTCGCCCCATGCTGGGCGGCCTCCAACGTCGATACCGCCCAGCAGTGGCGCGAACGCGCCGCCACCGACTGGAGTGCCTACCTCGAAGCCCGCCGAACCGGAACACACCCAGCCGAACAGCGACGGCGCAGGCCATCCCCCGGGCAATGGGCATGTCGCCCTCCAAGTGACGGGCCGCCATCCCTACGGGCCCGGACCGGGCAGGGCCTCAGAACGGGGGGTCCTCCGACCATAGGTGTGTCGTCGGTATAGCGGGCGTTTGGGGGCGGGGCTGCTGAAGGACGGCCAGGGCTTCGTCGATACGGCCGAGGTCGATGAGGTAGCCGGCCAGGTCGTGGCTGTTCCTGGGGTCATGTTGCTGAAGGACGGTGACGGCTTCCTCGGTGCGCCCGGCATCGGTGAGAAGCCGAGCGATGTGTTCCGCCGCGTACCAAGTGGTGCCTTCGGGGTGGGCTCGGGCCCGTTCAACAGCCTCGTCGACCCCGCTGCAGGCGGCGATCAGCGGCAGCCGCATCCAGAACAGCTCCCATTCAGCCTCACCCCCGCCCTGGGTGGCGAGGGCGTCGAGGTGGGCCAGGCCGTCGGAGGGGCGGCCCTGATCGAGACACAGCTGGGACAGGGCGTGGAGAATCCAGTCGTCGCGGCGGTGGGCGTCGGCCTGGGCGCGCATCACGGCGATCGCCTCGTCGCCCCGGTCGTGCCGGGCCAGGAGCTGCGCGAGCTCGTAAGCCGAGTTCGGGTTCCAGGCCGCGGGTCCGTCGGTCTGCCCGTATGCAGCGATCGCGCCCTCAACGTCAGCACACTCCTCCAGCAGCTCCGCCAGCCGCTGTACGGCCTCCTCATGTCCGTCGGTTGCCGCGTAGGCGCGCAGTTCCTCTATCCGGCCGTGGCGGGCCAACAGGTCGGCGAGCTGGTCGCGGCTGTTGACCGAGGTAATCTGCCGGTGCCTGAGCAGGGCGATGGCCTCGTCGATGTGGCCCTGGCGCTCGCGGATCGTCGCGAGTAGGCCGATCGCCGTGTCGGGGTCCAGGCCGCAGCACCACGGACCGTCGCAGCGGTGGTCGGGCCCTATCCGGGCGGCGAGCAGCGCGGCGGCCTCCTCGTCGCGGCCAGCGACGGCGGCCACGTCGACCAGGGCGGTGGCGAGCACCCAGTCATCGGCGTGCGGCAGCAGCATGGTGAACGCCTCCGCGGCGCGGCCGTGCCGGGCAAGCAGCCGCGTGTAGGCCTCCAACGCCATCAGGTGCCCGACAGCCATCCGGGCCCGGACGGTCTCGATCGATTCCTCGCTCCGGCCCCAGCCCTCCAGCAGCTCGGCGGTCGCTACGACGGCCGTCCACCAGCCCGTAGCGGTGTATGGGGCGAGCACCTCCAGTGCGTCGGCCTGTCGGCCCCACTCACCCAGCAGCCGCGCCCACGCAAGCGCGCAGAACCACTCCCCGCGTCCGGCCCACTCCTCCACCACGGCTGCATGGCCGTGGTGGAGGAGCCGGGAGACCAGTTCCGGTGGGATGCAGCCGGACCGCGTCCGGGCCCGATAGTCAAGATCAACAGAGTCCACGGCCACGCACCATAGCGCCGACCTCTGACATCCGCCGATACCGCTGGCAGTTTCGAATACAGCACGGTTGGAATGACGCTCCCCGCCGGCTGGGGCCTCGGCTTGAGTCCCGGCTGTCTTTGCGGCGTCGATCACCTCGCCGAATCAGAGCCCACCCCCTCCGGAGGGCTCGATGATGGTGAGCTTCTTGGGGTCCTCGCTTCCCAGCCCTGCGTAGACCCCAATGGGTCCCGGCCTTCTCACGTGAGCAGAACGCGAGACCCCCGCCCTGCACCCCCGGGGCCCGGCGGCACACGAGGGGCAGGGCGGCACACGAGGGGCCCGGGACCGATACCGTCCCGGGCCTCAGTGCTGTCAGAACTGCTGAGCCTCAGGTGTGTTGTCGAACCACCACTGACAGACCCGATACCTATTGGTCGGACTGCCAGCGTCGGCGAGCGTCACGACAGCCACCACGTGACCGCTGCAATTCGGGCTGGTCACGTCGTGCATGCTGCACTTCAAGGCGTTGTCCGGTGCCATCCGGTCGATGGCAACGATTCGGGATTTCATGGCGGGAGGCTACGCGGCGGCGTGGTCCGTGCGGAGCCGGATCGAGCCAGAGTGGCACCCCCGGCTCCGCATCCCCGGCCGCCATGACCAGACCGGCCGCCTGCGCCCCGAGGCCGCACGGTGCCGCCCTTGCGGACGGATCAGGCACGCCAGGTAGCGGAGCACCAGGCCCCAGCCGGCCCCGGGCACCCGAGACGGGGAAAAACGTGAACGCTCACACGGGCCTTCGGCGCCGGCCCGGCGGCCGCCGTCGACGAGCTGGTGCGCGGCCTGCCCGGGCAGTTGGCCGACTGGCAGCAGTCGATCGGCGAGCTGGGCCGCGCGCTCGCCACGGCAACTGAAGGCCGACCGCTACCCGGCTGGTCCACCGACGCCGGCCGCACCGAGGACATCGGGTGGCGCCAGGCCCGCACCACGCTGCTCGAGGCCGTCGCACGCCACCAGCACGCTCACCTACTCGCCGCCATCGTCGAGCTCGGCGGTGAGCTGGAGCTCCCGGCTACCCGTTACGGGCGCTTCAGGGGCGCGGTCATCCCAGAAGGCTGCGCGGTCAGCGCCGACCGCCGCCGATGCGGCGGTCGTCGGCCAGTGCGGTCAGCGGGCCGAACTCGCGGGCAAGCTGGGTCCACGTCAGAACCTCGCCACAGCGGGCGGGGAACTCCTTCGGGTTGAACTCGGGCATGGTCCAGGTGCCAGTACCCCGGTCCCGCAGCCACAGGTCCCCGTCCCCGTCGACCACAGTCGGCGGGACCGGTACGGGCTCGGCCTGATCGGTGGGCTCCCAAGTGACCCGGCCCGGGTGGGAAACGCGGCGCAGCTCGGTGGTGGCCAGCCGCGCGGCCAAGTCACGGGTGGACTCTTCGGCGTCCTTGACCGCCGCGAGTCGGAATGCGTCGTCAAGTACGGGCAGGGCTGGATTCTTGCTGCGCTTTGAACTCATACGCTGACTACCTTCGGTGAGGGGCGTCACATCCGTTATGGCACCCCGTAGAGGAACACGGTATCCGAGGCGGGAGCCGAGCCGGCTACGACATCTGTCCAGGTGGAGGCACTGGCACACCGGGCGGTGGGGCTAGGTGGTGAGCTGGTCCTGGACGTGGCGCAACCCGTGGTGGTAGCGCCTTAGGTGCGTGATTCGGGCTCCGCGGCGAACTCGCCCTGGGGGGTCCACTTCCGCAGCACATGCCGGGCCCGGTCGGTCTCTTCGATGAGCTGGATAGCCGCGGCCTGGCTTCCGTACAGTCCGACCCATCGCCGGTAGGTACGCCGCGCGGTGTCCGCGACTGCCCACTCGCCCGTGGTCGCGGGGCCGTCCTCCGTGAACTGGAGGACGACCACGAACATGGCCGTCACCCCAGGGCTCCATCGGCCGTGAGGTTCTGCGCGGCGGCGAGCCGCCGCCGCCCCGTGCCGGTGACCTCCACACTGCTCCACGACCGCGTCGCCCGCACCAGCAGTCCGCCCGCTTCCAGCTGGGAAAGCTGATACGAGACGGACGAGGTGCTGGAAAGGCCGGCCATCACCCCGATCTCCCGGATGGTCGGGCCCCTGCCGTGGGTCTCGATGTAGCTGGAGATCGCTTCGAGGACCAGCATCCTGCGCGCCTTCAGCCGGGTCACGCCGCCGCCTCCCAGTCGTAGGCGCGGGCCCGGCGCACCAGCTCGGCACGCATGGCGGATGAGCACCCGGAGGTGGCCCAGTAGGGGTGACAGGCCAGCGCACTGGAGAGGTCGATGAGCCGGCGGCGCAGGTCGGTGGCGCCCTGCGTGGGGGTGAGCCGGGCGAGCGCCTCGTAGGTGCGGATCCACTCGTACTGGAGGCGGATCAGGTCGTGGGGAAAAAGCGGAGCCATTCCTTCAGTAGCGCATATGTTCGATTTAGGAGGCAAGGCGACACTCGTGGGCCGGATCGCACTGCTGGGGTCGGGGCGTCGGGCGGCGCGGGCTTCGGGGGGCGAGGGTGCGCAGGCGGTCGGCGAGTTCGCTGTGGCCGTCGCTTGCCTGTGTTCCGGGTCGGGCCGGGTGGGGGAGTGCTTCGACACCTGGCAGGGGCCGCGTCTGGCCCGTGGTACGGCGAGGCCGGGTAGAGACGGGAAGGGGTGCAGCTATGGGCGAAATCAGGGTGAGCGGGGGAGCACCTGGACCGGCTGCCCACGGACAGCTCCGGCACCTACGGCGCCCCCTATCAGCGAGCCTTCGCGGAACCCGCGCGTACGCGCCGGGGCCGTCCCGCCGCCGAGGTCCTGCCGTTGCCGACACGTGCCGCGGACCGGGCGCTGCTCGGGTTCTCGCGCGGGGCCTGTGGGAGCAGGCGCCCGCCGCGTTCCCCGCGGACGCCACCCCACCGCGGTAGAGGTGCCACCGGGAACGGCTAGGGTGCGTCGGGAACGTGATCGCGCACCCGTGGGGGATGGAATGACAGTGCACCGGCCCGGACTGCCGCAGGACCTGCCCGCGCCGGAGGTCCTGTGGGCCCGGTGGAGCGCGGTCGCCGTGTTGGAGGCGACGACCGAGGCGGAGCAGAAGCCGCCGGGTCACCGCACGGGCTGCTGGATCGACGACCGTGGGCTGCGCCTCGACGACTGCGGCTGCACCTGGTGGACGCTGAAGCCGCTGGGCGGGGACCGGTTCGTGCTCTTCGGTGAGGACGAGTCCAGCGGGGTCAAGTGGCACGAGCCGCCGGTCGACATGCTGGCCGGGGCTCCGGACTGGCTCCCCCACGACGAGCTCCGTGAGCTGATCGCGGGAAACGAGCTGGGGTGCGTGTACTGGTCCGAGAACGGGTCCTGGGCACGGGCTCCGTACCCGGAGGACCTCGATGACGACGGTCTCGACTGCGGGTTGAGCCGTTTCGTCAACGAGGACGAGCTGCTGCGGGAGCTCGACGGCGGGGCGGTCCTTGGGGAGGGCCGCGCGGAGCTGGTGCGCCGCGCCGAGCGGTACGAGCTGACGCCGGAGCTGCTGGAGACCCTCGTCCGCGGTTCGGGCGGCGAGCCCG
>NZ_JBHWMB010000117.1:12966-16827 GCF_042730015.1 Streptomyces sp. NPDC059957
GGCCATGCTGCGCGCCCTGCGGCGCTCGGGCCTGGCCCACGGGAGCCCGCAGCCGGCCGCGTGACGTCGGGGGCCCCCGGCGAAGGGGAGGCGGGACGGCTCAGCCGCACGGCGGGGCCGGGGGCCGCACGCCGAACCACTGCTCGGCTCCGTACTCCTCGAACCTCTCCACCTCGATGAACCCCAGCTTGGCCGCCAGGGTCGTCGAGCGGGTGTTGGCGGTCTGGGTGCAGTGCACCACCGGCTCGCCGGGGAGCGCGTCGGCGAACCAGGCCAGTGCCGCCGCGCACGCCTCGGCGGCGTACCCGTGTCCCCACGCTTCCGGCAGCAGCAGGTAGCCGAGCTCGGCCTCGCCGGCATCCGGGCGGAGGTGCCCCGGACGCCCCGCGCCGCGCCGGTCGAGCGTGACCGTGCCGATCATCGCTCCGTTGAGGTCGATCACGAAGAGGCCGGCGCGCCGCCCGGGAACCTCGGGCACCGCGCGCTCGAGCTCGTCGCGCGGCCGGGGGCCGCCGAGGTAGGTGCGTACCTCCGGCGATGAGAACAGCTCGATGAACGCCGCACGGTCCCGGGCCAGGGACTCGCGGAGCACGAGGCGATCGGTCTGTATCGGGGCGGGAGGCCAGGCGACGGGTCCAAGTGCAGTCATGCCGGGCAAACTACCGCCCGTCCGCAGGGGCGATCAGCAACGGGGAGCCGTACGTTCTGCGCGTCACCGTCACCTGAGCTGCGCCCCGGCGGCGGGTGTCCGGGCGGGGTGCCCGCCGCCGGGAGCGGGCGGCCGTCAACCGTGGGGGCGCGGACGGTGCCGCGGTCTCCAACGGGCAGCGGTGTGCGGGACCGGTGCGCACTCCGGGTGGATGCCCGTTGTTGGGTTCTGTCCCGCCTGCTACCACCCTGCTACCTTGCTGGGATGAGCAGTGCGAAGAAGCAGACCCAGCTGCGGCTGGAGCCCGATGTGCTGGAAGCCGGGAAGGGCGCGGCAGCGGCCCGCGGCCTGGACTTCAACCAGTACGTGCAGCGCCTGATCACCGAGGACACCACCGGCGCCCGCGCCGCCGGCATGGCCGCCGCCCAGCGCCTCCTCGATACTCACGGGGGCTTCCTCCAGGACCTCGAAGACCAGCTCGACGCACAGCACACCCCTGCCGCTTCGGGTGACGGCCGGGGCGCCGCTGCGTGAGCATGTCCCTGCACGTCGACCTGACCTGGATCCTGGAAGTCGCCGAACGAGCCGGCCACCGCGACCCCGCGCCCGAGGACCTCGGCGTCCCGATCGCCGCGGTGGCCCGCCACCGCGCCGAACTTCTCGAACAGCCCGTCTACGACGACCCCTACGCCCGCGCCGCCGCCCTCGTCCACACCCTGGGCCGCTGCCGCTGGCTGGAACGCTCCAACCTCACCGTCGCCTGCGCGACCGCCGTGATGTACCTCAACGCCAGCGGCATCCCGGCCGATCCCACCCGTGAGCAGCTCTCCGCCCTCGCCCACGCGTTGTACGAACCCCGCTCCACCACCGCCCGCATCACCGAACTCCTGCGCACCTGGGGCTGACCGCCGGGCCGGGCGGCACCCTCAGACCGACGCGGGCCCGGTGGCCCCTGCGGGCAGGGCCAGGCGCGAGCCGAGGCGGAGCCGCATCTCGCCCGCAGCCTCGCGTACGTCCTCGGAGCGGGTCTCTTCTTCGAGGGCGCCGAGCAGCATCATCACCGCGCGCGCTTCGTCGCCGGTGAGCAGCTTGAGGCGGGTGTCGGTGGTGGCGTCCAGGAGTACGCCGAGGAAGTCTTCGTCGTCCATGTCCATGCCGGGACAACGCCCTGCCGTCGCCACCAGTCACCACGAGGGCCCCCCACCTGCGGCGGCTGGGGGCGGGTACCCCAGCCGGGGTCCCGTTGTCAGTCCCCGTCCGTACCGTCGAAGACAAGGGCCGGAACCGTCGGCCCCGGCGGGAAGGAGTACCGGTGATGGGCGAGATCAGCGTGAGCAGGCAGGACCTGGACCGGCTGCTCACCGACAGCACGGGCACCTACGGCGCCCCCTACCAGGAGGCCTTCGCGGAGCTCGCGCGCACGCACCAGGGCCGCCCTGCCGCCGAGATCCTGCCCCTCCTGGCCCGGGCGGCGGACCGGGCGCTGCTGGGCTTCACCTCCGAGGACCTGGCGGAGCAAGCCCGCGCGATCAGCAACGAGGAGCCGTACGTCCTGCGTGTCACCGTCACCTGACTCGGAGGCCCCGTTCAGATGCCGCGAAGGAGCGATCCCGGCCTGCCGCGCCCGTTGGCGAACCACTGGGCGACTTCTTCGAGGGGCTCGGTGACGGCGTGGTCATGAAGCGGGGTGACGGCGACGCCGCCGTGGCCGCGGAGGTACGCGCATTCATGCAGAAGAACATCCTGGCCCAGGCGTCTGAGGTCATGCTCACCCAGGCCCACCGGCTTCCGGAGGGAGTCCTCGGTCTTCTGCGCTGACGCCAGACCTTTGCCCAGGCCACGCCGAGGTCGGTGAGCACGCCGAGCTCGGCACCGGGTGTGGATGAGCGGGCGGTCGTCGCCGGTCAGGTGGGGTCCTGCTCAGCGTCCATCGGTCCAGGGTAGGAGGCTGGCAGAGGGCTGACCAGGCTCTTCCGGGTCAGGGGCGGCCGGGTCGTGCCTTGTGGGTACGGCTGCCCGCGCTCGTGATCGTGGGGCCATTTGCCGCCCGGCGGGTCCCTGCTGTGTTCGAGGTGATGGAGTAGTGGCGCTGCGGATGTGCCGGGGTCGTGGTGGCATCGGTGGGGTGAAGGATCCATTCGGTTGTGATGAGCCGGCGTTCCTGGCCCGGGCGGGGACCGTGGACCGGGCTGCCGCCCGCCGCGCGGTTGCTTCCAGGGCCGTGGGTGCCGCCGACCTCGACGTTCTGCTGGACATCCTCGGTTTGCAGCCCGAGGACGACCCTCCCGAAGAAGGCGGGCACTGACGCCAGAGTGGTACGGGCCCGGGCAAACTCGCCACACCGCGCAGCACCGGTACCGCCGGCTCAGGCGCGGGGGAGCCGGCCGGTAGCAAGGGCCGCGCTGTCTCGTGCACGCTGGGCCCGCTCCTCGATGAGCCGGCGGAAGCTGGCCACCGCATACCTTTCCCTGGTGGCCGAGCCGGGCCCGGGGATGCCGGCGACGTTGGCCATGCGCTGCTGGGGCTGGGGCTGCCAGCCGGAGACCACGACCCGCAGTCCCAGGCCTTCCGCACGCTGGTGCACGTTCAGGAGGCACGGCAGGCCGTCGGCGTCCATGACCGCGACGCCGTGCAGATCCACCAGGGGGTCCCGCTCGCATGGCCTGGCATCGCCTCGTAGGTGCGGATCCACCGATTCTGATCGGCTGCAGCGTCATAGGTTTCTCGTTACTCCACAGCGCGGCCGATGAGTTTGTGGCTCGCGACCGGTCCAAGCTTGTGACACCCCAGGAAAGGACACCGTCATGTCGGAGCTTCTCGTCGACTTCATCACCTCCCTCGACGGCCATGCATCGGGAGAGGGCTGGCCCGGGTTCTGGGGCCTCGAGGGCCCGGAGTACCTCGCATGGCTCGGGAAGCAGCCCGAGGCCACCTACCTGATGGGAGCGAACACCTACCGCCTTATGTCGGGCTTCGCCGCAGGCGAGGTCCCGAAGGGCCAAGACGAGTTCAGGCCCGAAGAAGAAGCGTCCGTCGACGACCTCACGCAAGCGTCCAAAGTGGTGTTCTCCTCCTCACTCGAGGAGCCACTGGCGTGGGCCAACTCGACGCTCGTCCGCGACGATGCCGTCGAGGCGGTCCGCGCCATGAAGTCCAGTGGCTCGGGGCTCCTCAGCACGATCGGCAGCCTCAGCCTGTGCCGGTCCATGCTA
>NZ_JBHWMB010000118.1:0-16527 GCF_042730015.1 Streptomyces sp. NPDC059957
GTCCTGTCGCGTGCTGGAACCCCTGGTCGAGGGTGGTGTCGTGACGGGCGCCCGCATCCGGGGCCCGGGGCCGCGCACGGCGACGATCCGCGCGCGGACCGTCATCGACGCGACCGGCCGCGCTCGCTGGACCGGCCGCACCCTCGGGCCCATCCGCACCGACCGGACGCGGTCACCGCGCCTGCTGATCCGCTACGGCTACGCCGTGGGCGCCTGCCCCGCCCGTGACGCGGCGCCCGCGATCGTCGCCGACCACACCGGGTGGACCTGGACGGCCCGGGTGGGGGCCGCCCGGTACCAGTGGATGCGTCTGGACCTGGTGCCGGAGCAGAGGTCGCGCACCTGGCTGCCCGAGGAGTTCTCGGGCCTGACCCCCGAGGGCCCGGCGCGGGCCGCCGACGTGACCTGGCGGCTGAGCGGGGCCCCCGCGGGGCCGGGCTGGTTCGTTGTCGGCGACGCCGGCGCGCAGCTGGACCCGTCCTCCTCCCACGGCGTGCTGCGTGCCCTGCTGTCCGGCTGGACGGCGGGCAGCCTCACGGCGGCCGTGACGGACGGGGCGCTCGACCCCCACCAGGCCGCGGCCACGTACCGGCAGTGGCTGTACGAGGGCGCGGAGCGCGACATCCACCACCTGGCCGGAACGTACGCGAGGCTGGGAGCGCAGGGCTTCGGCTGACCGGGCTAAGGTGCGACCTCATGAGTGACCACAACAGCCGGACCGGATCAGGCGACTTCCCGCTCCGCATACGTATGACCGGCCTCCTGCTGGCGAGTTCGGTGTTCCTGCTGGGCGGCTGTACGGCCGGTGACGGTCAGTCGGACAAGTCGGCAGCGCCCCCCGACCCGTCGCCGTCCGTGTCCGCAACGCCCTCGCCCTCGCCCTCGCCGTCGGAGACGTGGAGCTCTCCTGCGTTTCCCGGCCCCAAGGCCGACGTGATCATGGCCAAGATCGCCGGCCGGTGGGGCATGGAGGTCCAGCGCCAGGGCCGCTACGGCCAAGGGCCGTTGGAGGCGAAGCGGATCCTCCCGGAAGGCTTCACGCTCTGGGTGCGGACGAGCGATGATGACGACGGCCGAGCGCATCGCGTCGAGTGCATGGCCCTGAACTCGACGTCGGCGAAGGTCGCGGCCACCCTGGCGGAGTGTGCGGACATCACGCTGGACGGAAAGGCGACCACTCGACAGAAGGAGTGGATCTCCGCTCAACTCGCCATCGTCGACGCGCCGGACGGCCCGGAGGAGTCCATCGAAACCCTCACCGAGAACGGCTTCAAGATGCGGCTCGTCGCACGGATCACCGGGAACATCCTGGCCATCACCGTCGCTGTGTAGCCGCCCGCGACCGGCCTGCCCGGCCGGGCGGGTGCCGGGCCGGGCAGGCCGTACGGGAGTCAGCGCAGCGGGGTGAAGTCCCGCGAGGCGATGTATCCGGGGCGGCGCACCGGGGCGGCGAAGGGCTTCGACGGGCGGTTCTCGACGCTGTTGAAGACGAGGAACACGTTGCTGCGCGGATAGGGCGTGATGTTGTCGCCCGAGCCGTGCATCGCGTTGCAGTCGAACCAGGTGGCCGAGCCGGCCTTGCCGGTGAAGACCCTGATGCCGCAGGCCGAGGCGAACTTGGTCAGCGCCTCGTCCGACGGGGTGCCCGCATCCTGCATCTGGAGGGACTTCTTGTAGTTGTCCTCCGGCGTCGCACCGGCGCAGCCCAGGAAGCTCCGGTGGGAGCCGGGCATGATCATCAGGCCGCCGTTGGTGGTGTAGTTCGGCGTCAGGGCGATGGACACCGAGACGGTGCGCATGTGCGGCAGGCCGTCCTCGGCGTGCCAGGTCTCGAAGTCGGAGTGCCAGTAGAAGCCGCTGGCACCGAAACCGGGCTTGACGTTGATCCGGGACTGGTGCACGTACACCTCGGAGCCCAGGATCTGCCGCGCGCGCCCCACGACGCGCGGATCGGCGGCGAGGGCCGCGAACACCTCGCTGATCCGGTGGACTTCGAAGACGGAGCGCACTTCCCGGGACTTCGGCTCCACGATGGACCGCTCGTCCGCCAGCGTCGAGGGGTCGCGGAGCAGCCGGTCCATCTCGGCCCGGTAGACGTCCGTCTCCTCGGGGGTGATGAGTTCTTCGACGGACAGGAACCCGTCGCGCTCGTAGCTCTCCAACTCGTGGGCCCATATCGGGCCGGGCGTGCCGGGCTCGGACCAGACGACGGGGTCCGCGCGGCCGGTGAGCACCTCCTCGGAGCCCCGGGTCGGATACAGGTCGGTCACCGTGCGTGTGGATACGGAGGTCATGGCGGTGCCTGCCTCTCCTCTCTGGATCTTCTCTGGTCCGTGCGTTCTTCGGTGCGTCAGCCGTGGTCGGGTTCGGGTTCGGGTTCGGTGAGCAGGGGGTACACGCCGTTCTCGTCGTGGTCCTCCCGGCCGGTCACGGGCGGGTTGAAGACGCACAGGCAGCGGAACTCGTGCCTGACGCGCAGGGTGTGGCGCTCGTGGCCGTCGAGGAGGTACATGGTTCCCGGCGTGATCGTGTACGTCAGGCCCGTCTCCTCGTCCGTGAGCTCGGCCTCGCCCTGCGTGCAGACCACGGCCTCCACGTGGTTCGCGTACCACATGGACGTCTCGGTGCCCGCGTACAGGACGGTCTCGTGCAGGGAGAAGCCGACGCGTTCCTTGGCCAGGACGATGCGCTTGCTCTCCCAGGTGCCGGATGCCGCCTTGACGTGGCGGTCGGTTCCCTCGATGTCCCGGAACGAGCGGACGATCATGGTGGTGCCCTTCGTGGTGTGCGGCGGGGTGCCGGTCAGGCGGTTTCGCGGACGGAGCGGGCGAGGATGTCGAGGCCCTCGTCGAGTTCGTCGGCGGTGACGGTCAGCGGCGGGAGCAGCTTCACGACCTCGCCCTGGGGGCCCGAGGTCTCGATGAGGAGACCGTGCTCGAAAGCCCTCCGGGACACCGCGGCCGCTCGCTCCTTGTGGGTGAACTCGATGCCCCAGACCAGCCCGCGGCCCCGGTACGTCGCGCCCAGCCGGGCGTGTTCGCCGCAGAGCTCGCGCAGCGCGCTCTCGATGCGCGCGCCCTGCAGGAGGGTCCGCTCGCGCAGGACGCCGTCGCCCCAGTACGTCTCCAGGGCGGCTGTCGCGGTGACGAAGGCAGGGTTGTTGCCGCGGAAGGTTCCGTTGTGCTCGCCCGGCTCCCACAGGTCCAGCTCGGGCTTGAACAGGCACAGGGACATGGGAAGTCCGTAGCCGCTGATGGACTTCGACAGCGTGACGATGTCGGGCGTGATGCCGGCCTCCTCGAAGGAGAAGAACTCCCCGGTCCGGCCGCAGCCCATCTGGATGTCGTCGACGATCAGCAGCATGTCGCGGCGGCGGCACAGGTCCGCGAGGGCGCGGAGCCACTCCGCGCGGGCCACGTTGATCCCGCCCTCACCCTGGATCGTCTCGACGATGACCGCGGCCGGGTGGTTCAGGCCGGAGCCCTGGTCCTCCAGCAGGCGCTCGAACCAGAGGAAGTCGGGGGTCCTGCCGCCGAGGTAGTTGTCGAAGGGCATCGGGGTGCCGTGGACCAGGGGGATGCCGGCGCCGGCCCGTTTGAAGGCGTTGCCCGTGACGGCGAGGGAGCCGAGCGACATGCCGTGGAAGGCGTTGGTGAAGGACACGACCGACTCGCGGCCCTTGGCCTTCCGCGCCAGTTTCAGCGCTGCCTCGACGGCATTGGTCCCGGTGGGCCCCGGGAACATCACCTTGTAGTTCAGTGCGCGGGGTTCGAGGACGTGGGACCGGAAGGTCTCGAGGAAGGCCCGCTTGGCGGTCGTCGCCATGTCGAGGCCGTGAGTGATGCCGTCCCGCTCCAGGTAGTCGAGCAGGGCCCGCTTCAGGACGGGGTTGTTGTGGCCGTAGTTCAGGGACCCGGCGCCCGCGAAGAAGTCGAGGTAGCCGGAGCCGTGCTCGTCGTACAGCCGGCTTCCCGTGGCGCGCTCGAAGACGACGGGCCAGGCGCGGCAGTAGCTGCGCACCTCGGACTCCAGGGTCTCGAAGACGGACAGGACCGGCTCGGTCATGGTCAAGGGAACTCTCCAATGATCGTGGGGTGTTGCGTGCGTGATGTTCGGCGGGAGGTGCTCGGCGCGAAGGCTTCGGCGCGCGGGGTTCGGCGCGCCGGGCGAGGGCCCCGGACCGGGCTCAGAAGGGGAGCGGTCCGATGCGGTGCAGGACCTCCGGGGCGTAGCCGCGGTCCGGGAACTCCTCCGGGGCGAACAGCACTTCGCGCGTGAGCGTGGCGCCGTGCCGTGCGGCGTACGAGGTGAAGAGCCGCTCCGACGCGAGGTTGCCGGGGGAGATGGTGGTCTCCAGGAAGCTCAGGCCGTGTTCCGCCGCCACGCGGGCGGAGAGGCCGTCGAGCAGGGCCCCGGCGATGCCCAGGCCGCGGACGGATTCGTCGACGGCGATCTGCCAGACGAGGAGCGTTCCGGGGCTGTCGGGCCGCAGGTATCCGCTGACGAATCCGACGGGACGCCCGGACGAGTCACGGGCCACCGCGGACGTGCCGGCGAAGTCACGGCACCAGAGGAGATAGCTGTAGGCCGAGTTGAGGTCGAGCGTCCTGGAATCGCGGGCGAGGCGCCACAGCCGGCGGCCGTCACCGGGGCGGGGGCGGTCGATGTGCGCGGTCGATGTGGTCGGAGCGGACGGCAGGGTCCTTCGGTAATGGGCCAGTTCTGCATGAGCAGTCATGCGGGCCGAAGCTACCTAGGGATGGAGCGGATTGCACGGGGCCAAGGGGTTACGGAGAGGGTGCTGTTCGTGATAGGTGCAGGCGCCTGCCCGGGATCGCGAAAGCACCGGCTATGCGGTGGATGTTTCGCAAAATATGCGGACATCTCCACCGCACCCTCGAGTTTATAACGAGCGGATAACGTCTTTGCCCTGTCTCACGTTTTCCCTCGAGTGTGATGTCTTCGTCGGCTGGCCGGGGGTTTCGATCACAGCTGCGCGGTCAGAAGCGGCACGGTGGGGCCCGGCCTGGCGCGTCACTGTCCCTGTGGTGGTTTGCCCTCCGCCGCGGAGACCTCGACGAGCTCCACCTGGCCCTTGGCGTTGAGGCGCAGGATCGGCACGGCCTTGTTGCGCGGGTTGCCGTTGTTCTGGAAGGAGACGAAACCGCTGGCCCCTGCCACCTGCTGGGTACCGTCCATCTGGTGGAACATCCGGGCCACCGCGTCGCCGGCCACCTCTCCCTGCCAGCGGGCGGCCATCTGGATGCCGTGCGCCGCGGCGAGGACCGCGTCGTGGCCCATCAGGGCCCCACCGTCCTCGCGGGGGTCGTGCGGGAACCACTGGTCCATCAACCCGCCCGGCTGGAAGTTCTTCGCGGAGGGCGCGGACACCGCCTGCGGCGCCGCGCGGTACATGTCGGGGTGGGCGAGGCCGGTGTACAGCACCTCGATGCCCGTCTCGGCGGCCCGGGCGAGCTGTGCGGGGCTCAGGTTGGTGGTGTCGTCCCCGGTGAACACGGTGAACCGCTGCTCCGTGCAGCTGCGATTGGCGAGCGCGTCGAGGAACCGGGTCAGGTGCAGCCCGCGGCCCGCGAAGTAGACGAGTTGCGGACGCTGCTGGCACAACTGGCCGGGCATGTAGCGCAGCTCGTTCTGCCAGGCACTGCTGACGGAGGAATCGTAGGTCATCCTCTCGGCGACGAGCTTGTGCGCGCCGCCGTCGTGGAACGCCTTGGTGAAGGCGTCGCCGAGGGTGGAGGAGTAGAGGTCTCCCCCCGCCACGTCCTGGATGACGACGCCGGTGGCCACCCCGCGCCGCTTCAGGTATCCGGCGCCCGCGTACGCCTGGTCCTCGTTGGTGGGGGCGATCCGGACGAAGCCGTTGATGTCCTTGATGTCCGAGGCGGTCATGGTCGCGCCGACCATGGCGATCCCGTTCTCGGAGAAGCGCTTTATGGCCGCGAGGTTCTCGTCGGTGCTGGGGCCGAGTCCGGCCACCGCGACGAGCCGGTCCGGGGAATCCTTGCGGGCGATCAGCGCGTCGACGGTGTGCTTCCACTGCGTGGACTTGCTGCCCGGATTGGCTATGAGCAGCCGGATCTTGGGCGTGGCGGCCAAGTCGCCCTGGTTGTGCCGGTACTGGGCCAGGTAGGCGCCCTGGAGTTCGTGCCGGACTCCCTCGGCGGAGTTGCTGTCCGCGGCGGTGGTGGTGAAAGAGGTGAAGTAGGCGACGCTGACGTACGGTTCCTTGTCCGCGTTGGCGAGGACCCTGCGGTTCTCCACCTCGATCTTCGCGCTGACGGCGTCGAGGTGCGGAGCGAAGACGTAGGAGCCGTCGCTCACGCCGACGCACTCGTCGTCCGGCCCCTGTTCCACGACCCCGTCGGCGCACCTGGCCTGCCGTTCCTGGAGCCAGCCCGCGCCCAGCCAGAGCGCCCCCACGAGGGTGATGACCGCAGCGGTGGCCAAGGCGACGCGGCGTACGACGTGCAGGGGCCATTCGAGTCTGGGCACGTGCTCAGCCCTCCCAGCCCGCGGTCTGGGGATCGCGCCAATGCCGGTACCGCTCGGCCTCGTTGAACAGGGCCACGATGTCGTCCCTCCGCAGTTGGGACAGCTGGGTGCAGCCGTCGGCGATCAGGTTTCCCAGCCGCATGGCGGGGTCGGCCAGCGGATCGCTCCACACCCACCGGGTGGTCACCAGGGTGTGGATCACGGACTCGGTGTCCATCACCCGCCCGGGCCGGCGCGGGATGAGCCCGGACAGGAGCTCCAGCGGCCCGCTGCCGGCGGGGAGCCGGTTCGGGGCGGAGGTGATCGCGTCGAACTCGGAGATCCACTGCGCGGCCGGTACGTCGGTGAACCGCCGGGTCAGGTGGGCGGTGACCTCCTCGGTCCGGCCGCGGGCGAGCTGGTGGTACATCTCCTGCACCGGTTTGCCCTCGGCGCGGTAGTACTCGGCGAGGAGTTCGTGCACGGCGTCCCACGCCTCGGGGCGTGCGGCCAGCTGCCACAGGAGCAGCCGGCGCAGCCACGGATGGAGTACGGGGACCACGGCGACGGGTCCGGTCAGCAGCCAGCGCGCCCGGATGTCGCCGAACAGGGAGTCGTCGGGGCTGAGCAGCCGCGTGGCCACGGAGAAGTCGCGGGCGGCGGAGCATTCGGCCAGGGCCGCGCGCTGGGTCCCGTCGAAATCGCGCAGGAGATGGCCGAGGGCGGTGTCGGCGAGGGTGGCGGAGTTCTCCCCGGTGCGCAGGGGCCGGTCGGGCAGGGTGCGCAGCCAACGGTCCTGCTGGGGGCCCGAGTCCGGGAGCGGCCCGGCCTGGCGCAGTACGTCGAGCACCTGGTGGACGGCGCGCGGCAGCCCTCCGGTGAGCCTGTGCACGAAGGGGGTGAGGCGGGTCAGCGGGGCCAGATCGCTGTTCCCGCCGAGCTGGAGCTCTATCCGGATCCGCACCTCGTCCAGATTGAGGTCGCGCAGGCGCAGCGGGTACCACCAGCTGTCCTCGCTGTCGCGGGGCGGCCGGTGGGCGTGCCAGTCGGCCAGCGAAGCCCGGTCGGGGCCGCGCAGCTGCCAGGGCCAGGAGTCCCCGGTGGCCGAACCCCAGCGGGGCAGCCAGCGGTTGGAGCTGGCGACGACGGTCAGCGGGTCACTGGCGTGCCCGGCCACGACGGTCTGGTCGTGTCGGGAGCGCAGTAACAGGTCCAGGAAGTGGCGGCCGTACTCCGTGTGGGAGTTGTCCAGGAGCAGCAAGTAGGAACGCGGCATGAAATTGCGGGCGGTGTTGCGCCGGAGATCCTCCAGGAAGGCCGAGAAGAGGATGAGGTCGAGGCGCTCCTGTTCGTTCTCGTCGCCCTCGTGGCGCCACAGGTTGAGCTCGACGAGGGCTTCCATGGGGTCCGCGCTGCGGGTCATGGGGTGGCGTCCGTACCAGTGGGCCCCGGCGGTGAGCCGATTGCCCAGCCGGCCGCCGAGCAGGCCGGGCACGGTGCGGCGGCCGCGCCGCAGAGCGTCCTGGAAGAGGGCGAGCGCGGCGCTCGAGGCGCCCTCGGGCATGCCGACCGCGCCCATGCCCACTTCGAAGAAGGCGGCCAGGTAGTCGCCGTGCCGGGCCTCGTTCTCCTCCTGGAACCGGTCGAGCTGGCGCTGTACCGCGCGCCGGCCCTCCGCGAGGCTGCGCATGCGCAGCTCTTGGTCGGAAGCGAGCAGGCCGAGGCTGAGCAGCGGGAAGTGGGAGCGGCCGTAGCGGGGCAGCTTGCGTTCGAGCTGGCGGGCCAGGAGGCCGAGGGCGTAGCGCGGCAGCAGGGACTGGGCCCCGCCGAAGTTGACGAACGCGAAGGGGTAGTCGGGCCCGAAGCGCTCCATGAGCGCGCTGTGCGCCTCGCTGGCTCCGCTGCCGGCCGGGCCGAGGAGCATGGTCAGGGGCCGCTCGGCCGCCGGGTCCTCCTTCAGGCACGCGTCGACCAGCGACAGGATGCCGCTGCGGCCCCGCAGGCCCATGCCCGTACCCGGCTCCATGACGTGTCATCCCCCCCAGGACTGCGCTTCGAGGACTAGAGCCTGCCATCCGGAGCCGGAGTCAGACAGGGGTTTCCGCTCCTTGATTCCGATCAGGCCGGCCGGACCGGGCATCCGGGCGGCGGCGCCGGGCCGGTGGCGGGACCGTTCATCCGGTCCGGGGGACCCGCCGTGTGCCGCGGACGTCCGTGGCATAGTCGCAGCACGGGGCGGCGCACCGGCCGTCCGCGAAGACGGGGGCGGGCAGTGGACACAGGGGCGTTCGAGGAGATCGGCACCGAGGGGGAGCTGCGCGAGCTGCTCGGCGAGCCCACCGCCGTGGCCATCGAAAAGGAACGGCAGACCCTCCACGACCACCACAAGCAGTGGCTCGCCCGCTCACCGCTCTGCATGATCTCCACCTCCGCCGCCGACGGCACCTGCGACGTATCGCCCAAGGGCGACCCGCCCGGTTTCGCCAAGGTCCTCGACGACACCACCCTCGTGATCCCGGACCGCCCCGGAAACCGCCGGGCCGACGGCTACCACAACGTCCTCACCAACCCCCACGTCGGTCTGCTCTTCCTCATCCCGGGCCGCGGCGACTCCCTGCGCATCAACGGCCGCGCCCGGCTGCTCCGCGAGGCACCCTTCTTCGACGACCTGACCGTCAAGGGCCACCGCCCCACGCTCGCCCTCCTCGTGGAGGTCGAACAGGTCTACTTCCACTGCTCCCGGGCCTTCGTACGCTCCGCCCTGTGGAAGCCGGAGACCTGGAACCCCGATGCGGCCCCCTCCAGGGCCAGGATCTCGAAGAGCCTGGAGCGCACGCAGGAGTCCCTGGAATCACTGGAGCGCTACTACGGGCCCTCGTACGAAGAGAAGAACATGTACATCTGAACGAGCGGCCCCGTCGGGCCGTGCGGACGGGGCACACGGCGTGGCCGCCGCTCAGAACACGCAGCTCGCGGCCATCGGTGCGCCGGTGCGCCGGGCGTCCATCCAGGCGATGGCATCGTCCAGCGGGCCGTCACTGAGGGTGTGGCCCTGGTCGGCGTAGTACTTGAACTCCAGGCTCACACCCTTGTCGCACAGTTCCCGGGCGAGCGTCTGGTTGAGGTTGCTCAGCACGTCGTTGCCGCCCTGCGGCAACAGCACGGGGACCTTGACGGTGACCTCGCCGGTGGCGCTGGCCTTGAGGGCGGCGTTGAGCGGTGCCAGATCGGCGCCGGGCCGGAGGATGCCGGTGGCGGGCGGGAGGTCCGGGTCGTCGGCCATGCAGGGTTGCGTCCAGATGCGGTTCGCCGCGGCCAGGCCGGCGGGGGTGAGGAGTTCGGCGGGCTTGACCGCCGGGTCGGCGGCCGAGGCCCCGTTGATGAGCGTCAGCAGGATCCCGGTGTAGGGAGTGGCGGTCTCGTTCTGCGCGGCGAACAGGGCGGGCATCCACTCGAATCCGACCGCCGGCGCGTTGGCGACCACACCCTTGAGGTCGATGTCGGGGGCGTACCCGTTGGCGTGGTGCGCGCTCCACAGCGCGGCGTGCCCGCCCTGGGATCCGCCGTAGAGGAGTGTGGTCGTGCCCGCCCCCGGGGCGATCCCGCGAGCGGCGCGGAGCATGTCGAGGGTGGCGTACGCGGCGGACTTGCCGTTGAGGTACGGATGTCTGACCCCGGTCACCCCCAGTCCGATGTAGTCCGGCTGTACGACCACGAATCCGCGCGCGAGGAGCTTCCCGACCGGACTGGCGTCCTGCAGCCCGGCAAAGGCCGGGATGCGGGACGGGGCGCAAGCCGAACCGATGCCCATGGTGCCGTGGTTCACCGCGGCGACGGGTCGCCCCCCGGAGGGCGCGGGCCCGTCGGGCACGGTCACCAGCCCGCTCGCGGCCACCGGCTCGCCGTCGGTTCCGGTGCTCAGGTACATCACCAGAATGGTGCGCGAAGGCAGCGTCAGCTCCATCTCGGGTGGCGTGTACGGGCGTTGGCGGATCACCGTGCCCGGTTTGCCCGGGGGTAGCGGGTCCGGCGGGTCGTAGAAGGCGTCGCCCTCGGGCACGGGTGCAGAAGCGGCCGGTCGTTCCGGGCCCTGGTGCCCGCCGTTGCCGGTGCAGCCCGACAGTGCCAGGGCCGCGGCGATCGCAGCGACCGAGGCCCAGCGGTGCACCCGGATCAACTTCTTTGCACGGCAGGCCCGTTCACCCTTGGCATCCGGCCGCCCACCTGCCGGGAGGGAGGTCGTTCGCATGGTTCCGCGGAGGTGGCTCTGCCCGTGCGTCAAGGGATCAGCGCGCCCTTCTCGCCGATCGTCGCGAAGGCCTCCGGCGCCGCTGCCGGGATCTCATCGCGACGCACGGCTCCGATCGCGTAACGACCGTTAGGTGTAAGGGAGTTGGCGGGCCGCATGCCGCGCTCCGGGTTCATGCGCGAGACGCTAGTCCAGTTCGCTTTTAACGTCTACGCATCCCGGGGTTCGACCAGTTCCAGCGCGCGCCCGCACGGATCGGCGACCGGCCGGCGACTTCGCTGCGCGGGCCGGGCGGGCCGGATCAGTCCTCGTCGCCTCCGGCCGGGGGCTCCATCGCGGCGACGCGCCGGTTGACGACGATGGTGGCCGCGACCGCGCTGGCGGCGAACGCCACCACGATGACGGCGGGACGGTCGAGCCGGTGCCGGCTGACGTGGTCGAGGGAGATGCGCCCCGGCCCGGTGACGCCGAGGCAGGCGGCGACGGTGCCGAGCAGGGCCGGGTACTCGAAGCCGCCGCCTTGGGCGAAGAAGCCGGCGGGGGCGTGGACCGCTACGGCCCCCGCCATGGCGCCGGCCGCGGCGGCGCCCGCCGCGGGCGTGGCGAGACCCAGTGCGAGCAGGGCGCCGCCACCCGCCTCACCGAGCCCGGCGGCGATGGCGCTCCGCCTGCCCGGCGTGAAGCCCATGTGCTCCATCGCCCGGGCCGTGCCCTCGATGCCGCCACCGCCGAACCAGCCGAAGAGCTTCTGCGTGCCGTGCGCCATCAGGACGCCGCCTGCCGCGAGGCGCAGGGAAAGCAGTCCGAGGTCCTTGCGGAGGGTGAAGTGCATGGGTTGGCCTTTCGACAGGAACAGGAAGGGGGCGCCTCGACAGGAGGGATCGGCGGAATGTGTTCCACGCCTTCCGCACCGCCACACCACCGCACCGCATCCGAGCTTCCGCCCAGATGGGGGGCGACTCCTCGGGTACGCGGTACGCGGACTGCTCCTGCTCCGCGGACTACTCCTGCTCCTCGATCCCGATGACCTCCTTCAACTCCTGGTGAGCCTTGTGCCCCGTCCCCTCCCGCTCCTCCAGCAGGGCGTGGGCGATGGCGTCCAGCTTGCGCTGGATCGCGTGCTCGGCGCGGCGTTCGGAGTTCTTGAGCAGGGCGATCAGCAGCAGGGACACCGCGGCCATGGCGTCACCGGCGAGGTGCTGCCATTCCATCGGCAGGTGCAGGAGGTGGACGGTGATGAAGGCCGCCACCAGGAGGACACACAGGAAGGAGAAGACCGCTGAGCTCGTGAAATTGGATGCGAGTTCCGCCAGTTTCTCGAAGCGGCCGAGCCGCCCCGGACTGCCCTTCTCGGACGGATGCTCCAGGGTCATGCCTGGCGTCTGCCCGGTGCCGGGCGGCCCAACCGTCTGCGCGGTGAGCTGCCGGACGCGGCGGCGTTCGATGCCCTTGGCCCTGTGGAGCCGCTCGAACTCCGGATTCCGCCGGGCGCAGGTCTTGGTCAGGGTTGAGGCCACGGCAACGTCAGAATTCGCCGCGGAGCCGCATCCGGAGAGGCCGGCCGTCGGGGTCGACGAGGGCGTGGTGCAGCGGGGTCGCGAGCAGGCGCCGGACGGACGGCAGCCGCGGAGCGACGTAGCGGCGCAGGCGGCCCGCGGGACGCGGGCCACGGCACCCGGCCGCGTGCCAGGCGTCCAGAGCCGCGGCGGCCTCGCGGAACCGGTCGAACGCGGTGGTCGGATCGCACAGCCCTTCCGTCGACAGGGCATCTGCCTCATCCGCGTCGAGGTGCTCCCGCATCAGCTCTAGGCGCAGCTCCCGGGCGAAGCGGCGGGCCCCGTCTCCGAGTCCGCCCGGGTCGTGCGGCGGCCTCGGATCGGCGGCCAGGTCGAGGACGGTGCAGCTCAGCTCGGAGTCGTGCGTCCACGAACGCATGTTGACGTTGTCGGACCCCACGGCGGCCCACACGTCGTCGATCACGCAGACCTTCGCGTGCACGTAGACGGGGGTCCCGGCATGGTTCTCCAGGCCGTACACCGCGACCCGGTCTCCTCCGGCGCGGCGCAGCTCCTCCAGGGCGGTGATCCGTCCGATCAGGTTCATGGGTCCGGTGAGCGGGCCGTCCTGCTCCGGAACGGAGGGGATGACGGCGGCGAGCCGCAGCCGCGGACTCGCGCGCAGGGCCCGGGCGAAGCAGTCCACGACGCGCGGCGACCACAGGTACTGGTCCTCCACGTAGATCAGCGTCCGGGCCCGCAGCAGCGCCTTGAGGTAGCCCCGGGCGATGCTCCGCTCGCCGTCGGGGGCGAAGGGATAGCCGCTCAGCAGACGGTTCGGATACGTACGCAGCACCTGCACGGCGTGCGTGCCGCACGGCGGGGGATCGGGTGCCTGCGGCGGAAGCTCGTCCGCGCTGGTGTCCTCGCGTGCCAGCAGTTCCCGCAGACGCATCAGCGGACTGCGGCTGAGCGGCGCGGGATCCTCCCAGCGCTCGCGGAAGACGGCTTCGACGTCGCCGACGACGGGCCCGCGCAGGGCCAGCTGGACGTCGTGCCACGGGGGGTGCGGACCGTAGCGGGGCGCCAGGGGCATCGATTGCCGGTCACCGCGGTGGTCGGCGTCGTCGTTGCGGTTGTGGCAGAGGTCGATCCCGCCGACGTACGCGACGTCGCGCTCCGGGCGGCCGGCGTGCCGCAGCACCACCATCTTCTGGTGGTGCGAACCACCGGGCCGCACGCGCAGGTCGAGCAGGCACTCGCCGCCCGCCGCTGCGAGGTCCTCGCTCAGGGAGCGGTTCTCCTCCGCGCTGAACCGGAAGCCGTCCAGATGGGAGCGCCACAGCAGGCCCTTGACGATGACTCCGCGCTCGGCCGCCGCACCCAGTACGGCCGCGACCTCCGTACCGGGTCCGCCCAGCCGCTCGTCGGGATCGCCGCGCCAGTCGGTGAACAGGAGCAGATCGCCGGCGCGCATCGCCCGGACCCGTTCGAGGAGCTCGGCGAAGTACGTGGCGCCGTGTACGAGCGGCCGGGCCTCGTTGCCCTCGGACCACGCCGCCCCGTCCGCCCGGCGATGTTCCAGCCGGGTGGCGGTGTTTCCGCGTTCTCCAGGTGCCAGGAGCCAGTCCGAGGTGGGCACAGTGGGGCCTCCACTCACACGCGTACCCGCATCCCGCCCTTCCACTCGGGAAGGGGGACGGTACCGCCCGAGGGGGCCGATTCGCCCACCTGCCCGGGTCCCGGATGCCGGTGGTGCCCGCACGGTTCAGCCTGGAGGGAGTTCTCCCACGCGACGACCCGGAGGAACTCCACGGTGGACCGACCTCTGTCCCGAGTGCGCGGATGGCTCGGGCGCGCCAAGAAGAGCGCTGCCGGGCTCGGTGAGCGCCGGGCCCGGCTCCATGCCCAACGCGAGGCGGAGGCCGCCGCAGCGTGGGAGGAAACGGCTGCGCCCGAGCCGCGGCAAGGGCCCGGCAGCGCGGCGCGGGCGCCCGCGGCCGCGGTGCCCTGGGGGGTACGGGTGGCCGCGGAGGCCGGCTGGCGGTTCCTGGTGCTCGCCGCCACCGTCTGGGTGCTGATGCGGGTCATCGGGGCGGTACGGCTGGTCGCCCTCTCCTTCGTCGTCGCGCTCCTGGTCACCGCGCTGCTCCAGCCGACGGTCGCACGGCTGCACCGGAGCGGACTGTCCCGGGGCGCGGCGACGGCCCTGACCGCGACCTGCGGATTCGTGATGCTCGGACTGGTCGGGTGGTTCGTCGTCTGGCAGGTGCTCGCCAACCTCGGCAACCTCTCGGACCGGGTTCAGGAAGGCATCGGAGAGCTCAAACAATGGCTGATCGACAGCCCGCTGCACGTCACGGAACAGCAGATCAACGCCATCGCCGACAGCCTGAGCGACAGCATCGGCACCAGCACGAGCGAGATCACCTCCACCGGCCTCCAGGGCGTGACCGTCCTGGTGGAGGTGATCGCCGGACTGCTGCTGGCCATGTTCGCCACCCTCTTCCTGCTGTACGACGGCAAGCGCATCTGGCAGTGGACCCTGCGGCTCGTCCCCGCGGCGGCCCGCCCGGGGGTCGCCGGCGCCGGCCCGCGCGCCTGGCGGACCCTCACCGCCTACGTGCGCGGCAGCATGATCGTCGCGATGATCGACGCGGTCTTCATCGGCGTGGGCATCTACTTCCTGGGCGTACCGCTCGCCGTTCCGATCGGCGTGGTGATCTTCCTGTCCTCCTTCGTGCCCCTCGTGGGCGCCGTGGCCTCCGGCGCCCTGGCGGTCGTGGTCGCCCTCGTCACGGAAGGGGTCTTCACCGCACTGATGGCGCTGATGATCGTCCTCGTGGTGCAGCAAATCGAAGGACACGTGCTCCAGCCGTTCATCCTGGGCAGGGCCGTACGCGTCCACCCGCTGGCCGTGGTCCTGGCCGTCGCCACGGGCGGCACCATCGCGGGAATCGGCGGGGCCGTCGTGGCGGTCCCGCTCGTCGCCGTGGGCAATACGGTGGTCACCCACCTCCGGGCCCACTCCGCCCGCGCCGTCACGAGTGCGGGGCCCCCGGCGCCCCCGCCCGACGCCCCGCCGGAGGACGAGTCGGCGGAGGCGCAGGACGGCCCCGACCGCTGAACGGCGCCCTGCGCCATGTGAGGTCAGGTGCGCAGGCGGCTGTTGCCTTCCTCGTGTCCGTCGGCGGCCGGCTCGTCGAACCAGTAGTCGCCGGCCGCGAGGTAGCGGAAGCTGTGGGTGGCCTTGGCGGGGAGAGCCACGGTCACGGCGCGCATTCCGTCGGTCCGGGGTGCGAGGACGTGTGCGCCGGGATGCCAGTCGTTGAAGGTACCGACGACACTCACCGGCCCGGGCGGGACGTCCCCGGGAAGTACGAAGGTGACATCGGTCGTGTGCTTCCGGCGCTTGCGCTCCAGCACGGACTGCTCCTTTTCGTAGGGCGGGCAGTGCCCGCCGACCGGGGTCAGCCTGACGACCACCGCCCGTTCCGGCTCACGACCCGCCGCGCGGGCACCCCGCATCACCCGTCCGGAGCGGACCCGGTCGCGTGAGACGCCGCCGGCACCATCGGCTCGGACCCGGATGAACCTCCCCGCCCGGGCAGACGCCGGGCCGACGGATCCGAAGCGCCATGGGCACGCAGCGACCTGCGCCTGCGGCGCATCCTGTCGATCACGTTCGCGCCGCTGTTCGCCGCCTCAAGCGGGCCAGGTACCGGTCAGATGTTTGGCGGCCACCGCGCCGCCGCGGTCGATCGCGGCCTTGACCGCGGCGAACACGGCGCCCTGGAGGGCCGCGGCGATGAGGATCTCCCGCCACGTACGGTCCTCGTCGGTCGCGCTCGGCGCGTCGTCCTCGTGGCCGAGCCGCTTCCAGAGCTGTTTGAAGGCCATTCCGGCCAGCAACCCACCTGTGGCACCGAGGGCCAGACCCACCGGTTTGTAGGCGATCTTCGAGGTCTCCACCGCTGCCTCCACCATGTAGTCGGTCTCCGTAATCGGTCTCCTCGGCGCCTGCCCCGAGCCGCTCGCGGCTAACGCGCGTCGCCGGGCAGGGAGGTTTGCCGGACGGGCATTCGGACAGAAGCGGCACGTCAGATGATCGCCAACGATCGGAGTGAGAGCCGTGTCGGGTGAGCAGAAGATGAAGGCCAAGAAGGAACAGGCCAAGGGCAAGACCAAGGAAGCGATGGGCCGCGCCGTCGGCAACGAGCGCCTGACCGCCGAGGGCCGCGCGGAGCAGATGAAGGGGGACGCCCGCCAGGCCAAGGAGAAGGCCAAGGA
>NZ_JBHWMB010000119.1:0-16397 GCF_042730015.1 Streptomyces sp. NPDC059957
CGCGCGGCACGCGGCAGGGAGCGCCCCCTCTCACCGGGCCTCCCCGACGCGGAAGGACGATGAGGCTGACGGGAAACCCCAAACCCTCCCACCGCTTCCGGCCGGCCCGGATCCCGTCTTTCCCGTGGGTTCCGCCGCGCTGGGCGGGCCGGTCCCGGTCCGGTCCCGAGGGGGCGGCGGGTGGGCAGCCACCGGCCCGGGGTGGAGCGCGAGGGGGCGAGGGCCCCGCACCCGCGGGAACCCGCACCGCCCCCCGCGTCACAGGTGGGCTGCAACCCCCGGACGCCCGGGACAGGCCCCCACCCGGCCCTCGTAGAATCGCCGGGTGGACACGACCCTGGATGACCCCCTCGTCGGGCAGACGCTCGACGGCCGCTACCGCGTGGACGCCCGCATCGCGGCCGGCGGCATGGCCACGGTCTACCGGGCCGTCGACACCCGCCTGGACCGCGTGCTCGCCCTGAAGGTGATGCACCCGGCCCTCGCCGCCGACCCCGGCTTCGTCGACCGGTTCATCCGTGAGGCGAAGTCCGTGGCCCGCCTGGCCCACCCCAACGTCGTGGCCGTCTTCGACCAGGGCACGCACGGCCCGTACACGTACCTCGCCATGGAGTACGTCTCCGGCTGCACCCTGCGCGACGTGCTCCGCGAGCGCGGCGCGCTCCAGCCCCGCGCGGCCCTCGACATCCTCGAACCGGTGCTCGCCGCCCTCGGCGCCGCGCACCGCGCGGGCTTCGTGCACCGGGACATGAAGCCCGAGAACGTGCTGATCGGCGACGACGGCCGGGTCAAGGTGGCCGACTTCGGGCTGGTGCGGTCCGTGGACTCCGTGACCAACACCACCGGGTCCGTCCTCGGCACCGTCTCCTACCTCGCGCCCGAGCAGATCGAGAACGGTGTCACCGACACCCGCGTGGACGTCTACGCCTGCGGCGTCGTCTTCTACGAGATGCTCGCCGGCTCCAAGCCGCACACCGGGTCCAACCCCGCCCAGGTGCTCTACCAGCACCTCAACGAGGACGTCCCGCCCCCGTCCGCCGCCGTCCCCGGGCTGCCCGCCGCGCTGGACGAGCTCGTCGCCCAGGCCACCGCGCGCAACCCCGATCTGCGTCCCTACGACGCCGCCGCGCTCCTCGGGCTGGCCATGGACGCCCGTGCCCGGCTCGGCGACGCAGAGCTGGACGCCGTACCGCCGCAGGCCCGGGCAGCCGAGCGGACCGCCGCCGAGGACCGCACCAGCGTGATCCCCCGCCCGGTGCCCTCCCACGGCTCCCGCAGCTCCCACGGCTCGCACACCTCGCACACCTCGCACGCCTCGCACGCCGAGCCCGTGTCCCACACCTCCCGGCTCGCCTCTCCGCCCCTCCCCCCGGCGCCGGCACCGGCCGCCTCGCGGATCCGCCGCCCCGGCGTACTGCTCACCGTGCTCGGCGTCCTGCTCTGCCTCGGCCTCGGTACGGGCGTCTGGTACATCAGCTCCGGCCAGTTCACCAAGGTCCCGAACCTGCTCGGGAAGACCGAGGCGGAGGCCAAGTCCCAGCTGTCGGCTGCCGGGCTCGGGGTGAAGCGGGTCGACCGGAAGTTCAGCGCGGCCTTCGACAAGGGGACCGTGATGAACACGGACCCCGCCGGCGGCAAGCGCATCCGCGGCAACGGCGCGGTGACGCTCACCATCTCGCGCGGCCCCGAGGTCATCATGGTTCCCGACCTCAAGGGCAAGCCCCTGGAGGCCGCGAAGGCCGAGCTGACCTCGGCCGGCCTGACGCCGGGCGCCGTCACGCAGGCCTTCAGCCAGGACGTCGCACAGGGCTCGGTGATCAGCACGGACCCGGGGGGCGGCCAGAAGCGGGCACTCGACACCCTGGTCGCGATGGTCGTCAGCAAGGGCCGCCCGGTGCCGGTCCCCCGCGTCACGGGCAGCTCCCTCGACCAGGCCCGTTCCACCCTGGAGGGCCTCGGCCTGAAGGTGGAGACGGCCCCCGAGCAGGTCAACTCCCCCTCCCCCGCCGGTACGGTCGCCAACCAGTCGATCGGCGCCGGCACCCAGGCCGCCGCGGGCGACACCGTCACCCTCACCGTATCCAAGGGCCCCCGCCAGATCCCGGTCCCGGACGTCACCGGCCAGGAGGCCGACGCCGCCCGCGCGACCCTGGAGGGGCTGGGCTTCACGGTCAAGGTCGACAAGCCCTTCCTCTCCTTCAGCAACACCGTCGAATCCCAGTCGGTCCCCGCGGGCCAGAACGCCGCCGAGGGCAGCACGATCACCATCAGGACCAAGGGGCTGTAACAGCACGCCATGAACAACAATTCAACGGGCCGCAATCCAGTCGGCGGGCACGTGCCCGTCGCGGGCGGGCTCGCCTCGGTCGGGCTGGCGTACGCCCGCGAGATGGGGGCCGAGGCCGTCCAGGTCTTCGTCGCCAATCCGCGCGGCTGGGCCACCCCGGTCGGCAATCCGGCGCAGGACGAGCTGTTCCGCGAGGCCTGCGGGGCCGAGGGGATCCCGGCCTACGTCCACGCCCCGTACCTGATCAACTTCGGCTCCCACACCGAGGCGACCGTCGAGAAGTCCGTGGAATCGCTGCGGCACTCGCTGCGCCGGGCCCGTGCGATCGGCGCGCTCGGGGTGGTCGTGCACACCGGCTCGGCGACCGGCGGGCGACCGCGCGAGGCGGCGTACGCGCAGATCAGGGAGCACATGCTGCCGCTGCTGGACGAGCTGACGCACGACGACGACCCGTTCCTGCTGCTGGAGTCCACGGCCGGGCAGGGTTCCTCGCTGTGCTCGACCGCCGAGGAGTTCGGCCCGTACTTCGACGCCCTCGACCGCCATCCGATGCTCGGGATCTGCCTCGACACCTGCCACATCTTCGCGGCCGGGCACGATCTGGCCGAGCCGGGCGGGACGAAGCAGACCCTTGACCTGCTGGTGGACACGGTGGGCGAGGGCCGGCTGAAGCTGGTGCACGCCAATGACTCCAAGGAGGGCGTGGGCGCCCACAAGGACCGGCACGAGAACATCGGGCAGGGCCACATCGGCCGGGACGCCTTCGCCGAACTGTTCACGCATCCGGCGATGGAGGGCGTACCGCTGATCACCGAGACGCCCGGCGGCAAGGAAGGGCACGCGGCGGACGTGGCGCTGCTGAAGGAGCTCCGCGAGCTCGGCTGACCTGTCGAGGAATACCCCAGGGGGGTATATGGTTTCTGTCATATCGACCGACAGAGCCGCTATCCGGCGTTCCTCGCCAGGGGGTTGTCATGGAACACGCGCACGAGCAGCAGCACGGACACCAGCACGACCACGACCACGGCCACGGTCACAGCCACGGTCACAGCCACGACGACGGTCACGGTCACGGCCACACCGCCGCCGGTGGCGGGAAGGTCACCTGGGCCGCCGCCGCGCAGGCCACGCTCCACTGCCTCACCGGGTGCGCCATCGGCGAGGTGCTCGGCATGGTCATCGGCACCGCGCTCGGCTGGGGGAACGCCGCGACGTTGGCCCTCGCCATCACCCTCGCGTTCTTCTTCGGCTACGCGCTCACCCTGCGCGGGATCCGCGCCGCCGGCCTGGACTTCCGTACGGCCATCCGGGTGGCGTTGGCGGCGGACACCCTGTCGATCGCCGTCATGGAAGTGGTCGACAACGGGGTGATCCTGCTCTGGCCGGGAGCCATGGACGCGATGCTGTCGGACGCGCTGTTCTGGACGGCGCTCGCGATCGCCTTCGCGGTGGCCTTCGTCGTCACGACGCCGGTCAACAAGTGGATGATCGGCCGCGGCAAGGGCCACGCGGTGGTCCACCAGTACCACCACTGACCCACCGAACCGATGAGCTAAAGCTCGGGGCCGTCCCCCGGCTCCTCCTGGTACGAGTAGCGCTGCTCACGCCAGGGGTCGCCGATGTTGTGGTAGCCGCGCTCCTCCCAGAAGCCACGGCGGTCGGCGGTCATGTACTCGATGCCGCGGACCCACTTGGGGCCCTTCCACGCGTAGAGGTGCGGCACGACCAGCCGGAGCGGGAAACCGTGCTCGGCGGTGAGGAGTTCGCCGCCCTGGTGGGTGGCGAAGACGGCCCGCTCGGAGGCGAAGTCCGCGAGGCGCATGTTGGAGCTGAAGCCGTACTCGGCCCACACCATCACGTGCGTGACCTGCGGGGACGGCGGAGCGAGGGCGAGGACCGTGCGGGCGAGCACGCCGCCCCATTCGGCACCGGTCATGCTGAACTTCGTCACGCAGTGCAGGTCCGCCTCGACGGAGTCGAACGGCAGGGCCGCGAACTCCTCGTGGTTCCAGCAGTGCTTCTCACCGTCGGCCGTCGCGCCGAAGACGCGGAACTCCCAGCGCTCGGGCTTGAACTTGGGTACCGGCCCGTAGTGGGTGACCGGCCAGCCTCGCTGCAACCGCTGCCCCGGGGGAAGCTCCAGTTGCTCTGATCCCGGAGATTCCCGGCTTTCCGGCTGACCCATGTCTCCATGGTGACAGACTTGGCGGGGTGGTCATGACCAGCTTCGCCCGGATTTCGGGCAAGTCACGGTAACTCCCACTAAGGAGGCACTTACTGGACGGCCTCCTGTGGCGGTGCAAGGATGCGCGCACCTGCCCCGTCACATTGCTGTGACATTGCTTTGGAAGGAGCCTCTGCGATGCAGGGCGACCCCGAGGTCCTTGAATTCCTGAACGAGCAGCTGACCGGCGAGCTCACGGCGATCAACCAGTACTGGCTCCACTACCGGATCCAGGACAACAAGGGTTGGACCAAGCTCGCCAAGTACACCCGCGAAGAGTCCATCGATGAGATGAAGCACGCGGACAAGATCACCGAGCGCATCCTGATGCTCGACGGTCTGCCGAACTACCAGCGCCTCTTCCACGTCCGCGTGGGCCAGACGCTGACGGAGATGTTCCAGGCCGACCGGCAGGTCGAGGTCGAGGCGATCGACCGCCTCAAGCGCGGTATCGAGGTCATGCGCGGCAAGGGTGACGTCACCTCGGCGCGGCTCTTCGAGGAGATCTTGGAGGACGAGGAGCACCACATCGACTACCTCGACACCCAGCTGGAGCTCATCGAGTCCATCGGCGAGGCGCTCTACATCGCGCAGCTCATCGAGCAGCCGAGCTAGTCCGTACCGAGCTGGTTCATACCGAGCCGGCCCTTACGGAGGGCGTCCTACGCGGCTTCGGCGAGCTCCGCGCCCGCGGGTACCAGCGGGTCCGCGGCGAGCACGGCGGCGGCGTCGCCCTTCTCCAGCAGCTCACGGCGCGGGCAGGCCCCGCGGCCGAGGAGGCCCTGGATGGTCCGTACACAGGACCCGCAGTCGGTGCCGGCCTTCGTGGCCGAGGCGATCTGGCGGGGGGTGCAGGCCCCGGCGGCCGCGTGGTCCTTGACCTGCTTGTCGGTGATCCCGAAACAAGAGCAGACGTACACGCGGTTCACCTCCCTGGCAGGAATGGTTCGGCGAGCCATCCCCTATTCGGTGAGGCTTACCTAACCATACCCAAACTTAGGGTTCCCTAAAAGAGCCGGGAACGACGATGGGGCGCGGATCACATTCGATCCGCGCCCCATCGGCCGTCACTCGTCGGTTACTCGCACTGCGTCTTTGCCTACTGGTCGCGGTACATCTCGGCGACGAGGAAGGCCAGGTCCAGGGACTGGCTGCGGTTCAGACGCGGGTCGCAGGCCGTCTCGTAGCGCTGGTGCAGGTCGTCGACGAAGATCTCGTCGCCGCCGCCCACGCACTCGGTGACATCGTCACCGGTGAGCTCGACGTGGATGCCGCCCGGGTGGGTGCCGAGGCCCTTGTGGACCTCGAAGAAGCCCTTGACCTCGTCGAGCACGTCGTCGAAACGGCGCGTCTTGTGGCCGGAGGCCGCCTCGAAGGTGTTGCCGTGCATCGGGTCGGTGACCCAGGCGACGGTCGCACCGGAAGCGGTGACCTTCTCGACGAGCTCGGGGAGCTTGTCGCGGACCTTGTCGGCGCCCATGCGGACGACGAAGGTCAGCCGGCCCGGCTCGCGCTCGGGGTCGAGGCGGTCGATGTAGGTGAGCGCCTCGTCCACCGTGGTGGTGGGGCCGAGCTTGATGCCGATCGGGTTGGCGATCTGCGAGCAGAACTCGATGTGCGCGTGGTCCAGCTGACGGGTGCGCTCACCGATCCAGACCATGTGGCCGGAGGTGTCGTACAGCTTGCCGGTGCGCGAGTCCGTACGGGTGAGGGCGCCCTCGTAGTCGAGGAGCAGCGCCTCGTGGGAGGCGTAGAACTCGACGGCCTTGAACTCCGCCGGGTCGGTGCCACAGGCCTTCATGAAGTTCAGCGCGTTGTCGATCTCCCGCGCGAGCTGCTCGTAGCGCTGCCCGGACGGGGAGTTCTTCACGAAGTCCTGGTTCCAGGCGTGCACCTGGCGCAGGTCGGCGTAACCGCCGGTGGTGAAGGCGCGCACCAGGTTCAGCGTGGAGGCCGACGCGTGGTACATGCGCTTGAGGCGCTCGGGGTCCGGGACGCGCGAGGCCTCGGTGAAGGCGAAGCCGTTCACGGAGTCGCCGCGGTAGGTCGGCAGGGTGATGCCGTCGCGGGTCTCGGTGTCCTTGGAGCGGGGCTTGGAGTACTGGCCCGCGATGCGGCCGACCTTGACGACCGGCACGGAGGCCGCGTACGTCAGGACGGCACTCATCTGGAGCAGCGTCTTGAGCTTGGCGCGGATGTGGTCGGCGGAGACGGCATCGAAGGCCTCGGCGCAGTCGCCACCCTGCAGCAGGAACGCCTCGCCCTTGGCGACGGCTCCCAGACGGGCGCGCAGCTGGTCGCATTCGCCCGCGAAAACGAGGGGAGGATACGACTCGAGGTCCGCGACGACAGCGCGCAGGGCCTCGGCATCGGGGTACGAAGGCTGCTGCGCCGCGGGAAGGTCTCGCCAGGTCGCCTTGGAGGCGGGGGCTTGGGTTTCTGCGTTCACGGTCACCCCACACACATTACGGCGTCACACCGCACCTCCCGGTCGCCGACCACTACGTGAGACGGATGTCTCTCCCTGTGTTACTCACCCGTTTACCAGCCCTGGCCGGACCGGTGGGCTAGGGTTCTCGGCATGCACGCGCACTCGAACCAGAACTGGTGGTGGCCCGCTCCCGGCGGCCCACTTCTCGCGCGTACCTGAAGACACGAGCGAAACGAAGGCCGCCCCGAGGGGCGGCCTTCCGTGTTTCTGCTGGAACACCGGGCCGTCCCGCCCTCCGAAACCGGATAGGACGCCCACTCCATGCACGCGCATTCGCACCCGCACCCGCTCCTGAGTCGCCTGCTCGACGACACCTGCCCGCTCTTCGCACTGCTGCGCCGCCGCACGCCCGGCCGCGACCACGACACCGTCGAGGTGCTGATCGGTCCGGTCCACGAGGCCGAGCACCTGGCCGACCTGCCCGTCGGCGAGCGTCCCGCCCTGGCGCTCGTCCCCTTCCGGCAGATGCGGGAGCGCGGGTTCGACGTACGCGACGACGGCACGCCGCTGAGCGTGCTGGTCGCAGAGGAGGCGTACGAGATCCCGCTCGCCGAGGCGCTGGCCGCGCTGCCGGCCCACGAGGTACGGGTCGACGACGGCGGCTTCGACGTCCCCGACGCGCAGTACGCGGACACCGTCCGGCGGGTCATCGAGGACGAGATCGGCCGGGGCGAGGGCGCGAACTTCGTCATCCGGCGCACCTACGAGGGCCGGATCGAGGGCTTCGGCCGCGCGGACGCCCTGGCGCTGTTCCGGCGGCTGCTGGAGGGCGAGCGGGGCGCGTACTGGACGTACGTGGTCCACACCGGGGACCGCACCCTCGTCGGGGCCAGTCCCGAGGTGCACGTGCGGATGTCCGGGGGCACGGTCGTGATGAACCCGATCAGCGGTACGTACCGCTATCCGGCCGGGGGCCCGACGGCCGACTCCCTCCTCACCTTCCTCGGCGACCGCAAGGAGACCGAGGAGCTGTCCATGGTGGTGGACGAGGAGCTCAAGATGATGTGCACGGTCGGGGACATGGGCGGGGTGGTCGTCGGTCCCCGGCTCAAGGAGATGGCGCACCTCGCGCACACCGAGTACGAGCTGCGCGGCCGCTCCTCGCTGGACGTCCGCGAGGTCCTGAAGGAGACGATGTTCGCGGCGACCGTGACCGGATCGCCGGTGCAGAACGCCTGCCGGGTCATCGAGCGGTACGAGACGGGCGGCCGCGGCTACTACGCGGGCGCGCTGGCCCTGCTGGGTCTGGACGCCTCGGGCGCCCAGACCCTCGATTCCCCCATCCTCATCCGCACGGCGGACATCGCTCCCGACGGCGCGCTGCGGGTGCCCGTCGGGGCCACCCTCGTACGGCACTCCGACCCGGCGGGCGAGGTGGCGGAGACGCACGCGAAGGCGGCCGGGGTGCTGGCGGCGCTGGGCGTGCGCCCTGCGGCGGTGCGGCCCTCCTTCAGCGGGCCGCGGCTGGCCGACGACCCCCGGGTGCAGGCGGCCCTGGCGGCACGGCGCGAGGACCTGGCGCCGTTCTGGCTGCGGATGCAGGAGCGGCCGGCGCAGGTGACGGGCCACGCGCTGGTGGTGGACGGGGAGGACACCTTCACCTCGATGCTGGGGCACGTGCTGCGGGTGGCCGGGCTGGAGGTGACCGTACGCCGCTACGACGATCCGGGGCTGCGGGCGGCCGCCCTGACCTGGGACGGGCCGATCGTGCTCGGCCCCGGCCCGGGCGACCCGGCGGACTTCGCCGACCCGAAGATCCGGACGATGCGCGAGCTGACGGCGCAGCTCCTGACCTCGCACCGCGGCGGGCTGCTCGGGGTCTGCCTCAGCCACCAGCTGCTCGCCGCCGAGCTGGGGCTCCCGCTGGTCCGCAAGGCGGAGCCGGCGCAGGGGGCGCAGACGCGGATCCCGCTGTTCGGGGCCGAGGAGGTCGTCGGCTTCTACAACACGTACGCGGCGCACTGCTCCGCGGAGCGGGAGCGGTCCCTGGCCCTGCGGGGCATCGAGGTCTCCCGGGACCCCGCGACGGGTGAGGTGCACGCCCTGCGCTCCGCCTCCGGCGGCTTCGCGGGGGTCCAGTTCCACCCGGAGTCGGTCCTGACCCTGCGGGGTGCGGAGGTCGTCCGCGACCTGATCGCCGCCCTCCGCGCCCCGGCTCCGGCGTAGCCACCGGGGGCGGCGGGGCGCTGCGCGGGCTGAGGTCCCCTACCCGCCCTTCGCCCGTTCCCTGGGGCTCCGCCCCAGACCCCGCGCCTCAAACGCCGGCGAGGCTGGATGTGGCCGACGTGGGCTGGATTGTGCCGCGCAGCGGCACACCCAGCCCGTCCGGCGTTTGAGGACCGGGTCCGGGCAGAGCCCGGGGAACGGTGGAAGGGCGGGTAGGGGACCCCGCTCTGCAGGGCCCACTCACCCGCACCCGCCCACCGGACCCCACGCCGCGACGGCAGGGGCGGCAACCCCGCCCGGCCACCGCCGGACGGAGTTCGGCGCAGCGCCGCGAAGCCGGTAAGGCCCGCCAGGGCCGCACCGCGCGAGCGGCGCGTCAAGAAGGAGAGAGGGTGTTCTCCGAGCGGCGGCCCGCCAGGTAGTCCGCGACGTTGGCGACCGTGGTGTCGATGATCTGGCCCACCGCGTCGCGGGTGTAGTACGCCTGGTGGGAGGTGACGACCACGTTCGGGAAGGTGATCAGCCGGGCCAGGGTGTCGTCCTCGACCACCACCAGGGACTTGTCCAGGAAGAAGAGCCCGGCCTCCGCCTCGTACACGTCGAGGCCCACCCCCGTGAAGCGCCCGGACCGCAGCTCCGTGACCAGCGCGTCCGTGTCCACCAGGCCGCCGCGGCTGGAGTTCACCAGGATCGCGTCGTCCTTCATCGTTTTCAGCGCCTCGGCGCCGATGATGTGGTGCGTGGACTCCAGCAGCGGAACGTGCAGGCTGATCAGGTCAGAGGACGCGAACAGCTCGTCCTTGTCCACGTACTTCATGCCCAGCTCCACGCACACCGGGTTCTGCGCCACGTCCCAGCCCAGCAGGTTCATGCCGAACCCGTGCGCGATCCGGGTGAACGCCTCGCCGATCTTGCCGGTGCCGAGCACGCCGACCGTGCGGCCGCGCATGTCCCGGCCCATCAGGCCGTTCAGCCGGAAGTCGAAGTCCCGCGTCCGGTTCGAGGCGCGGACGATCCGCCGGTTCACCGCCATGGCCAGGGTCCACGCGAATTCGGCCACCGAGTACGGGGAGTAGTACGACACCCGGCTGACGGTCAGGCCGAGCTGCCGCGCGACGTCCAGGTCGATGTTGTTGAAGCCGGTGGACCGCTGGGCGATCATCTTCGTCCCGCCCGCCGCCAGGGTCCGCAGCACCCGGCTGTTCAGGTCCGCGTTGACGCTCGAGGAGACGATCTCGTACCCGGCCGCGATGGGGGCCGTGTCCTCGCTGAGGAAGACGTCGAGGCAGCGCACCTCGTGCTGTCCCGCGAAGGCCCCCTCGATGAGGGGCTTCTCGTCCGCCGTCACCCCGAATGCCAGGATTTCCACGTTCGCTCCCGTACTGCGCGCAAGAATCGGACCATGGGCCGTTTGTCACCTTACGACCCATGCTCCGCGCCCGCGCTCCGGCTCAGCGACTCAGCCGAAGAACACTCCGGCCTCCTTGTACAGCGCCGGGTCCACCGTCTTCAGCTTCGCCGTCGCCTCGGCGATCGGCACCCGCACGATGTCCGTCCCCTTCAGCGCGACCATCTTGCCGAAGTCCCCGTCGCGCACCGCGTCGATCGCGTGCAGCCCGAAGCGGGTGGCCAGCCACCGGTCGAACGCGCTCGGCGTACCGCCCCGCTGGACGTGCCCGAGGACGGTCGTACGGGCCTCCTTGCCCGTCCGCGCCTCGATCTCCTTGGCCAGCCACTCGCCCACGCCCGACAGCCGCACGTGCCCGAAGGAGTCCTTCGTCCCGTCCTTCAGCACCATGTCGCCGTCCTTGGGCATCGCGCCCTCGGCCACGCACACGATCGGCGCGTAGCTCGCCTTGAACCGGGAGCTCACCCACGCGCAGACCTGGTCCACGTCGAAGCGCTGCTCCGGGATGAGGATGACGTTGGCGCCGCCCGCCAGCCCCGAGTGCAGGGCGATCCAGCCGGCGTGCCGGCCCATCACCTCGACGACCAGCACCCGCATGTGCGATTCGGCGGTGGTGTGCAGCCGGTCGATGGCCTCGGTGGCGATGCCGACGGCGGTGTCGAAGCCGAAGGTGTAGTCGGTGGCCGACAGGTCGTTGTCGATGGTCTTCGGGACCCCGACGCACGGGATGCCGTACTCCTCGTAGAGCTTCGCGGCCACGCCCAAGGTGTCCTCGCCGCCGATCGCGACGAGGGCGTCGACCTCGTACTTGGCGAGGTTCTCCTTGATCTGGCGGACGCCGTCGTCCAGTTTGAACGGGTTGGTGCGCGAGGAGCCGAGGATGGTCCCGCCGCGCGGCAGGATCCCGCGGACGGCGGGGATGTCGAGGGGGACGGTGCGGCCTTCGACCGCGCCGCGCCAGCCGTCCCGGAAACCGACGAAATCGTAGGCGTACTCCTGCACGCCCTTGCGCACCACGCTGCGGATCACCGCGTTGAGCCCGGGGCAGTCGCCGCCGCCCGTCAGCACTCCGACCTTCATGGAATTTCCCTTCGCCACAGGGCCCGCTGAGGCCGCGGGGCCCGCATGACGGCCACGCTAGTGGTGACTCAGGTCACAGCAAGGTGCCGGGAAGGGTCAATTCCGGGGGAATTGCGGGGCGTTGCGTACGCCCGTTCACTCGTACGAGCGGCTGCCTCGCCCCCCTGCCCGCCCTACTCGTCGTCGAGGCCCCGCTCTATCGCGTACCGGACGAGCTCCACCCGGTTGTGCAACTGGAGCTTGCCCAGGGTGTTCTGCACGTGGTTCTGCACGGTGCGGTGGGAGATGACCAGCCGTTCCGCGATCTGCTTGTACGAGAGCCCCTTGGCCACCAGCCGCAGCACCTCGGTCTCCCGGTCGGTGAGCTGCGGGGCCTTCGGCTCGTTGGAGGCGGCCGGCGCCGGGTCGGTGGCGAGGCGCCGGTACTCGCCGAGGACCAGGCCGGCCAGGCCCGGGGTGAAGACGGGGTCGCCGGCCGCCGTGCGGCGCACGGCGTCGATGAGCTCCTGGGCGCCCGCGGACTTCAGCAGGTAGCCGGTCGCGCCGGACTTCACCGCTTCCAGGACGTCGGCGTGCTCGCCGCTGGCGGACAGCACGAGCACCCGCAGGGCCGGGTTGGCGCCGACCAGCTCCTTGCAGACCTGGACCCCGGGCATGCCGGGCAGGTTGAGGTCGAGGACCAGGACGTGCGGGGCCGCCGCGCGGGCCCGGCGCACGGCCTCGGGCCCGTCTCCGGCGGTGGCCACCAGGTCGAAGCCGGCGGCGGACAGGTCGCGCGCGACCGCGTCCCGCCACATCGGATGGTCGTCCACGACCATGACCTTGATGCCGCCCAGGTCGTTCTGTCCGCCCGGACCGTGCTGCCCGTGCTGCCCGTTCGACTCGCTCGACTCGTTCAATGGGTGCTCCCCCTCGGTACTTTCAGTTCCACTTCGGTGCCCTGCCCCGGGACGGACACCAGCTCGGCGCTGCCGCCGAGGTCACGGAGCCGGCCCCGGATGGACAGGGCCACTCCCATCCGGCCCTCGCCCTCCGCCTGATCGAGCCGGCCGGCCGGGATGCCCGGGCCGTCGTCCCGGACGGTCACGATCACCTCGTCGCCCCAGTCCTCGACGAGGATCCAGGCGCTGGCCCCCTCGCCCGCGTGCTTGCGCACGTTGTCGAGGGCGGCCCCGACCGCCGCGGCCAGCTCCCGCGCCGCGGGCACCGGCAACGGCACCGGGGTGCCCGGTTCGGCGAAACTCACCCGCGAGCCCGCGTGCGGGGCGAGGAGGGTCCGCAGATCCAGCTCGCCCTCGTCGGCGCCGGGTTCCTCCACCTCGAAGGCGGCCACGATCGCGCCGAGCGCCTCGTCGCGGGAGATCCGGGAGGGGCGGGCCAGTCCGCTGGAGACCAGGGTGCGCAGCGCGACCTCCTGCTCCCCCGCCATCCGGCCCAGCTCGGCGGCTTCCCCGCCCAGTTCGGTGCCGCGGCGCTGGACCATCGCGAGGACCTGGAGGACCCCGTCGTGGATGTCGCGGGCGAGGCGTTCGCGTTCGCGGGTGGCGGCCTCGATCTCCAGGGCGCGGGCCAGGGTGGCCTCACTGGCCCGGGCGACCTCGACGACGTAGCCGATGGCGATGGAGGCCACCCAGACCAGGAGCACGTTGTGCAGGGTGTCCCGGGTGGGCTCGCCGCGCTGGACGAGGTTGGCGGCGGCGACGAAGCTGGAGGCGAAACAGGCCCAGCGCCAGCCGCCCTTGAGGGCGAAGGCGAGGACGGAGCCCGCGGTCCATATCGAGGGGATGGTGGGTCCCCCGTCCGCGATCCGCGCATGGGTGTCCGCGAGCGGGGTGAGCAGGATCCCGACGCAGGCGACGGTGAGGTCGGCGCCCAGGAACCGCTTGGTGCAGCTGGCGGCGTTCGCCACCTTGGGGAGGGTGAGCAGGGTCCAGCCCGCGAGGAAGGCGAGGTAGGAGGCCGCGATCCAGGGGCGGTCGAAGCCCTTGTAGGCGGAGGCGAACAGCAGCGCCGCGTAGACCATGGTGAGCAGCCGGTAGGCCGTCAGGGCACGCCACAGCGGCTGCTCGACCGACATGCGTACGACGCGCTCGCGCTTCGCCATCTCCCCCACCCCGTACGGGCGGTCCCGCCCGTGTGCTGCTACTTGTCGCTGTCCGCGGCGGCCGGGTCGGCCTTCGCGGTGGTTTCGGCGCCGTCCGCCTTGTCGGCCTTCTCGCTCCTGGCGGCGGCCTTCTCCGCGTCGGCGATCTGGCGCTTGGCGGCCGTCGCGTAGATGTCCACGTACTCCTGGCCGGAGAGCTTCATGATCTCGTACATGACCTCGTCGGTCACCGAGCGGAGGATGAAGCGGTCCCCGTCCATGCCGTGGTAGCGGCTGAAGTCCAGCGGCTTGCCGATCCGGATGCCCGGGCGCATCAGCTTGGGCACCACCTTGCCGGGCGGCTGGATCTTCTCCGTGTCGATCATCGCGACGGGGATCACGGGCGCGCCGGTGGCCAGTGCCACCCGGGCCAGACCGCCGGGCTTGCCGCGGTACAGCCGACCGTCGGGTGAACGCGTCCCCTCGGGGTAAATACCGAACAGCTCTCCGCGCTCGATGACGTCGATGCCGCTCTTGATGGCGGCTTCGCCGGCCCCGCGCGCACCCGAACGGTCCACCGGGAGCTGGCCGACGCCCTTGAAGAAGGCGGCCGTCAGCTTGCCCTTGACGCCCGGGGAGGTGAAGTACTCCGCCTTCGCGATGAAGGTCACCTTGCGGTCCAGCACGGCCGGGAGGAAGAAGGAGTCGGAGAAGGACAGGTGGTTGCTCGCGAGGATCGCCGGCCCCTCTGCGGGAATGTTCTCGAGGCCCTCCACCCACGGCCTGAAGGCGAGCTTCAGGGAACCGCCGATGGAGAACTTCATTGCGCCGTAGATCAACTCGAAAGCCTTCCTGTGTCTGTCGAACAGACCTTATCCCCTGGTCGTCCCCGGAGCCGTCCGACGACCCTGGTCGGTGCCACCCCCGTCGCGTACGGTGAAGTCACACAGCGCTACGCACCCCACGCCCCCCTCTAAGGAGACCCTGGTGCCCGTCCTCCCTGGAGCCGAGCCGTTCCGCCACGAGGGCGGAAAGGTCGGCGTCCTCCTCTGCCACGGCTTCACCGGTTCCCCCCAGTCGATGCGGCCCTGGGCCGACCATCTGGCCGCGCAGGGACTGACGGTGTCGCTGCCCCTGCTCCCCGGGCACGGGACGCGCTGGCAGGACATGCAGCTCACCGGCTGGCAGGACTGGTACGCCGAGGTGGACCGCGCGCTGCGGGAGCTGCTGGACAGCTGCGACCAGGTGTTCGTCTTCGGGCTGTCGATGGGCGGCGCGCTGACGCTGCGGCTCGCGGCGAAGCACGGGGACAGCATCAGCGGCATCGTCCTCGTCAACCCGGTCAACAAGATCCACGACCCGATGGCCGTGGCCCTGCCGGTGGTCAAGCACTTCATCCGCTCGACGCCGGGCATCGCGAGCGACATCGCCAAGCCGGGCGCGGACGAGGTCGGCTACGACCGGGTCCCGACCCGGGCCGCGCACTCGCTGCGCAAGTTCCTGCAGATGCTGGACACCGAGCTGCCGCAGGTGACACAGCCGCTGCTGCTGCTGCACAGCCCGCAGGACCATGTGGTGCGGCCGACGGACTCGACGCGGATCCTGGCGCGGGTGTCCTCCACGGACGTCACCGAGACGCTGCTGGAACAGAGTTACCACGTCGCGACGTTGGACCATGACGCGGAGCGGATCTTCGCGGACAGCTACGCGTTCGTCGGGCGGCTGTCGGAGAGCTTGGGCAGGGAGGGGGCGGCCAGCGGTGGCTGAGCACGAGGAGTCCTCCGGGGGTGTTCCCCCGCTGGACGAGGAAGCGGCGTGGGCGGCGATCGTGGCCGGCTACGGCCAGGAGCCCGCGGACCCGCCGGGCGCGAGACCGTTCCGGCCGATCGAGAACCTCCTCCTGCCGGAGGAGGACGTGAAACCGGCGGCCGGCCCGGTGCCCCCGGCCGACCCGGCGAGCCCGGCCTCCCCGGAACCGCCGGCGGCGGCTCTGGGCAGCTCGGTGGTGTTCGCCCCGGGCGTGGGCGGTGCGATCGGGCCGGGTCCGCGGGACCACTCCCTGGCCGACCCCGACGATTCCCCCGAGACCGCGAAGGACGAGGGGCACTTCGTACCCCCGGAGCCCGAGCTGCCGGAGGCGGACGCGACGTCGAAGTTCGCCTGGCTGGCGGTGGTGGGCGGACCGGTCCTGCTGCTCCTGGCGGTGCTGCTCCAGTGGGAGATGACCTGGTGGCTGACGACGCTGGGCGTCGGCGGCTTCCTCGGCGGCTTCGCCACGCTGGTCGCGCGGATGTCCACGGGCGAGGACGAGGACGACGACCCCGGTCGGGGCGCGGTCGTCTGATTTTTTGACGCGCCGCTCGCACCACTCGGCCCTGGCGGGCCTCCTGGGCTTCGCGCCGCTGCGCCGGACTCCGACCGGCGGCTGGCCGGTCGGGGCTGCCGCCACCGCCGTCCCGGCATGGGCCCGGTGGGCGGGTGCGGATGGTTTGGCCCTGCGGGGCAAGGTCCCCTACCCACCCTTCCACCGTTCCCAGGGCCGGCCCTGACCCGGTCCTCAAGCGCCGGACGGGCTGGAGGGGTACCGGGCTGCGCCCGGACCCCTGGGGCTCCGCCCCGGACCCCGCGCCTCAAACGCCGGCGAGGCCGGGTACATCC
>NZ_JBHWMB010000120.1:0-7445 GCF_042730015.1 Streptomyces sp. NPDC059957
GAACCGAACTCCACGACGCATTCGTCTCCCTCGCCTGCAGCCTCATTTGCTGGCGACGCCTCAACAAGCCCGACTCATGATCGTGTTACGAGCTCAAAGGGTGCACCGCGGATCCCTTTCGGCCTCTACCGGTCCGGCATGATCCGAAGGACAGGGCCCAGGCCGTCTCTTTCCGAACATGCCGGACCGACAAGATCCGAGAGAGACGGCCTAGCGGAAGGCGCCGAGGGCCTTCGTGAAGGCCAGGGGCTGCTGGAGGATCGAGCTGCACGTCGCGTCCGCGTAGCTCACGACTCCGGCCGGGCACTGCTTGTCGCGGGTCGCGGACCACATCGCCAGCCTGCCGATGCCCTTCTCGCTCGCGAAGTCCACGAGCTGGGTGGCGTCTGCGAGGGTGAAGATCTCGCTCGTGACGTCGTTGACGCCAATCATCGGGGTGACGGCGACGGTCTTCCAGGCCGCCGCGTCGGAGAGGCCCAGCACCCCCTTGATCTGGGCCTGCGTGGCCGTGGCGGCCTGGATCGCGTACCGGCCCATGTCACCGCTGTAGGCCGGGCCGTAGTCCATGGCCATGATGTTGACTCCGTGGATCCGCACGCCGGCCTTCTTCGCGTCCGCCAACAGGGCCACGCCCGGCTGCGTGAGCCCCTCCGGCATCACGGGCAGGGTGAAGGCCACGTCCAGCCCCGGGTGGGCGGCCTGGAGCAGGGCGATGGCCTGGGCGCGGCGGGTGTTGGCGGCGGTGTCGGGCAGGGCCGCGCCCTCGATGTCGAAGTCGACCTTGGTCAGCCGGTACTGGTCGACGACCTTGCCGTAGGCGGCGGCCAGTTCCTGCGCGGAGCGGCAGTTCAGGGCCAGTTCGTGCCCGGCGGCGCCACCGAAGGAGACGCGTACGTCCCCGCCCTTGGCCCGCAGGGCGCCGATCTGTGCGGCGACCTTGTCGTTTCCGAGCTCGGTGACCCCGCCCCAGAGCGGGGCGCAGCCGCCGCCGGAGGTGATGAAGGCGAGGTGGAACTCCTTCACGCCGGTCTTGGCCGCCGTGTCGACCAGGTCGTAGGCCGGGTGGAGGGAGGTGTCGACGTACGGCGCGAAGCGCGCGGCACCGGCCGGGCTTCCGGTCGGGGGCGGGGTCGGGGCGGTGGCCGTCGCGGTGGGGCGGCCGGGCCCGGTCGGCTGCCCCGTGGGCTTGGGGGTCGTGGGAGCGCTCGTACCGGCCGTCGGCCTCGGCGTCGGCACGGCGGAAGGGGCGGCGGTCGGGGCGGTGGTGGGGCGGCCGCCCGGCGGGGGTGTCGAGCCCGGGTCCGCCGAGCACTTGGCACCGTTGATCCGGCAGGCCGTCGGATCGCCCGGGTTCCCGCTCGCGCTCGTGGCGAAGCCGACCGTCACGGAGGCTCCCGCGGCCAGCTCCTTGTTCCATGCCGCCGGCTTCACGGTGACGCGGCGGCCGCTGACCGTGTGCGAGCCGTTCCACAGGGAGTCGATCGTCGTGCCCGCGGGCAGGTCGAACTCCAGGGTCCAACCGGTCTGCGTCCGGCTCTTGTTGTTGGTGATCACGTACGTGCCCGTGTAACCACCGCTCCAGGAGCTCGACTTGATGTACGCCGCGCCGACCGAGGCGGCCTGGGCCGTACCCGTGAAGGTGAAGGCGGCGGCCGCGATCAGCGCCGCCACCGCCGCCCCTCCCACGGCCTTCGCCTTCGTGCTCGTCCTGCGCCGGTGACCGGTCGTGCTGCCCATCGCGTGCCTGCCTCTGAATTGCTCGGGGGGAGTTCGGGGAGTTCGGGGTTCTGGGAGGTCCCGGGGTTTCCGGGGTGCGGCAGCACGCTAGCCGCTCCGAAACGGACATTTGATCGATTCGAGGCGGCGATCGCGAACCTTAGGTTCCACTTAAGGAAGCGATCGGACGACCTTAAGACGGCCGGGCCGCCCCCACGGCCGTGGTGCCACCAAGTCCACCGCGTGAACAGTCGGTTGATCTCCGGCACGAGCGGGGCCGATGCCGCATATGCTCCCTCCGTACCTCAATGCGACGTACATCCGAACGCCTCGCGAGCCGTAAGGGGACCGCCCCGTGAGTGTCCGAATTCAACCCTCCTCCCAGGTCGACGAGACGGCCGAACTCGGGGAGGGGACCACCATCTGGGATCTGGCGCAGGTGCGGGAGGAGGCCAGGCTCGGACGCGACTGCATCGTGGGGCGCGGAGCGTACGTCGGCCCCGGCGTACGGATCGGGGACAACGTCAAACTGCAGAACTACGCGCTGGTCTACGAGCCCGCCGTACTCGGCGACGGGGTGTTCATCGGCCCCGCCGCGGTGCTCACCAACGACTTCTACCCGCGGGCGGTCGACCCCGACGGCCGGCAGAAGCGCGGCGGCGACTGGGAAGCGGCCGGGGTCGTGGTGGCCGAGGGAGCCTCCCTGGGAGCCCGGTCGGTGTGTGTCGCGGGGGTCCGGATCGGACGCTGGGCGCTCGTCGCGGCCGGCGCGGTCGTATCCCGGGACGTACCGGACTTCGCGCTCGTGGCCGGAGTGCCCGCCCGGCGCATCGGCTGGGTGGGCCGGGCCGGTGTCCGCCTGGTGGAACGGAATGGCGAGCCGGGCATCTGGGAGTGCCCGCGCACCGGCGCCCTGCACGACGAGACCGACGGAACGCTGGCCGAGCGCACCTGACGCAACGTCGGCAATTTGAGTCAATGGCATTTCCTCAAAACCACAATCAATGAACATCCTTGGGCATACCTTGTCCCTGTACACGGGATCTGAGCAGGCAACAGGCTGTGTTCAGTGGGGGGTTGTACACGACGAGGGCAATCGCGGACACGGTGACGGCCGGCGCAGGACCATGCGCCCGTCCGCCGCCGCCGTCCGCGCGCGCCCGATCCGGAACTTCGCTGGAGGGGGATCCAGCGGGCCCGGAGCGCTCGTGCCATCGGGGGGATCACACCGTCGGCACGCGCACCGTCATGCGCAGTCCCCTCCGCCGGACGACGACCGCCGGGTCTGCCCTAGGAACGATTTCAGAGGGGGTAGGTGTGTTGGAGCCGTACGGCTACAGCTCGGACATACAGGGCGAGCAGGGCGCGCGGGGAACCGGGGTGGGGAACCGGTGACCGCCAGACGATTAGAAGCACTGGCCCACGAGGACCCGTCGCTGCACGCCCTCGCCGAGCGGCTGCTCGCACTGGCCGAGGCGGGGCTGCCCGAGATGTACCTGCCGGGCGCGGAGACCTTCGTCTTCACCCGGGTGGGGACCGTCTCCCCCGAAGGCACCAGGCGCGTGGAACGGCGCGGTACCAGCACCCGGTACGCGGCCATCACCGCACTGGGCGCGCGATTCCTCCCCGAGGAGCGCCAGCGCGCCCTCTTCGGCGGCCACAGCGCCGGGGAGTTCACGGCGCTCCTGGTGGAGCGGCTGCCCGCGGTCACGAACCTGGGCGACGCCGCGCTCATCGCCTGGGCCGCGGCCGAGACCGGCCACCCCAAGCTCGCGGACGCCGTGGCGAGGGTGGCCGAACTGGACGTCCCCGGGCGTCCGCAGTACACCGTGGAAGCCGCCTGGGTGCTCTCCGCCCTCACCGCGGCCCGGACCTCGGTGGACGTCGAGTACCGGCTGGCGGCCGCCCGCGACCGCCTGCTGGCGGCCAGGGTCGGGAACGGCCCGCTGTTCCCGCACGCCACCGGCCCGGGGCTGGTCTCCGGCTACCGCTCCCACGTGGCCTGCTTCGCCGACCAGACGTATCCCCTCCAGGCGCTGGCCCGGCTGCACGCGAGCGCACCGGACCCGCAGGCCCTCGCCGCCGCCGACGCCTGCGCCGCCCGGATCTGCGCCCTGCAGGGGGACGGCGGACAGTGGTGGTGGCACTACGACGCCCGAACGGGCGGCGTGGTGGAGGGCTACCCCGTCTACAGCGTGCACCAGCACGCCATGGCCCCGACGGCCCTCTTCGACCTGGCCGAAGCGGGCGGCACGGACTTCGGCGCGCAGATCCGCCGCGGTCTGCGCTGGATGACGGAGGTGCCCGAGATCAGCGGGCCCGACGGCACCCCGCGGGAGCCCATGATCCGCGAGGAGTACGGGGTCACCTGGCGCAAGGTCTACCGCGGCGACCCCGCCAAGGCCGTGCGCGCCGCCCGCGGACTCACCACCCGGGTCGCCCCGCGGGCCCGGCTTGCCCCGCTCGACCGGATCTTCCGCCCGCTGGCGGTGGACCGCGAGTGCAGGCCCTACGAGTTCGGCTGGCTGCTCCACGCCTGGCTCGGGAGGCTCGGGAGATGAAGCACAGACAGTCCCTCTTCGGAGTGGCGCTCGACCCCCTGACCATGGACGAGGCCGTCCAGCGCTGCCTCGACGCCGTGCGGCGCGGTGAACAGATCGAGATCGGCATGGTCAACGCCGCCAAGCTGGTCAACATGCGCCGCGACCCCCGCCTCGCCGCGGCGGTCGCCGGCTGCGACCTCGTCATGGCCGACGGCCAGGCCGTGGTGTGGGCCGGTCGCGTCCTCGGGGTCCGGCTGCCCGAACGAGTCGCGGGAATCGACCTGTTCATGCGGTTGCTGGCAGCGGCCGAGACCGCGGACATCCCCGTCTACCTGCTCGGCGCCACGCCGGACGTGCTGGACCTCATGCTCGGCCGGATCGCCCAGCGGTTCCCCGCACTGCGCGTCGCCGGCAGCCGCAACGGCTACTTCGAGGACTCCGAACAGGGCGAGATCGCCGACGCGGTGGCCGCGAGCGGCGCCCGGATGCTGTTCCTCGGCATGACCTCGCCCAAGAAGGAGATCTTCACCGCCGGCTACGGCAAGCGCGCCGGCGCCCACGTGGTGCACGGTGTCGGCGGCTCCTTCGACATCCTGGCCGGCATCACCAAGCGCGCCCCCCTGGTCTGGCAGCGGATGGGGCTCGAATGGTTCTACCGGACCCTCCAGGAACCGCGCCGCCTGGGCAAGCGCTACGTCACCACCAATTCCGCCTTCCTCCTCATGACGGTCCGGGAACTCATCCGCCGCACACCGTCCACACCGCCTTCCGGTTCCGCGAACAGGAGTCACTGATGCGCGTCGTCGTCGTGGGACAGGGATACGTCGGCCTTCCGCTGGCCATCAGGGCCGCCGAGGTGGGGCACCAGGTGGTGGGCTACGACGTGGACGCGCGGCGGGTCAAGAGCCTCGCCGCCGGCGAGTCGTACGTGGAGGACGTCTCCTCCGCACGGCTGGGCCGGGCACTGGAACTGGGCACCTACCAGGCCAGTGATCAGGCCCGGGACTGCGGCGGCTTCGACGTCGCGGTCGTCACCGTTCCGACCCCCCTGCAGGACGGTGCCCCCGACCTGCGCTACATCGAGGAGTCCGCGCACACCCTGGCCCGCTTCCTGCGGCCGGGAGCCACCGTCGTGCTCGAGTCGACCACCTACCCCGGCACCACCGAGGAGCTGTTCGGCCCGATCCTGGAGGACGGTTCGGGCCTCACGGCCGGCGTGGACTTCCACCTCGGCTACAGCCCCGAGCGCATCGACCCGGGCAACAAGGTGTGGGGATTCCAGCAGACGCCGAAGGTGGTCTCCGGCGTCAACCCCCTCTCGCTCAAGGCCGTGGAGACCTTCTACGCGGGCCTCGTCGACACCACGGTGCCGGTGCGCTCCCCCAAGGAGGCCGAGCTGGCGAAGCTGCTCGAGAACACCTTCCGGCACGTGAACATCGCCCTGGTCAACGAGATAGCCATGTTCGCCCGCCACCTCGACATCGACGTGTGGCAGACCATCGAGGCCGCCTCCAGCAAGCCGTTCGGCTTCATGAAGTTCACCCCGGGCCCGGGTGTCGGCGGCCACTGCCTGCCCATCGACCCCTCGTACCTGTCGTGGCGGGTGCAGCGCGAACTCGGCCAGAACTTCCGGTTCGTGGAGCTGGCCAACGACATCAACAGCCACATGCCCGAGTACGTGGCGCGCCGCGTCATGGACGCGCTCAACTCCAAGCGGCGCTCGGTCAACGGCTCCCGGATCCTGCTGCTGGGGCTGGCGTACAAGAAGAACACCGGCGACGCCCGGGAATCTCCGGCGGTGCGCGTCTCCCAACTGCTCCTGGACATGGGCGCCAAGGTGCGCGCGGCCGACCACCACGTGGTGGAGAGCGTCAAGGTCGACGCCCGGCTCTCACGGGTCGAGGTGACCCGCAAGGAGCTGGCCGCCGCCGACGTGGTCGTCCTGCTCACCGACCACGACTCCTTCGACTACGCGCTGATCACCGAGCACGCGTCGCTGATCCTCGACTGCCGCAACCGGCTGTCGGGACCCACGGTGGAGGTTCTCTGAGGCCATGACCCGAATCATCTGCGTGGCCGGGGCCCGGCCCAATTACATGAAGATCAAGCCGGTGATGGACGCCCTGGAGCGCCGCGGCGCCGAGGTCGTCCTCGTCCACACCGGCCAGCACTACGACGAGTCGATGAACGACGTCTTCTTCCGCGACCTCGGCATCCGCTCCCCCGACCGCTATCTGGGAGCCGGGTCCGGGAGCCACGCCCGGCAGACCGGGCGGGTGATGGAGGCCTTCGAGCCGCTGCTCGAAGAGCTGGTCCCGGACGCCGTCGTGGTGGTCGGGGACATCAACTCCACCCTGGCCTGCGCCCTGGTCACGGCGAAGGCAGGGCCGCTGCTGGCCCACGTGGAGGCGGGTCTGCGCAGCCGGGACTGGAGCATGCCGGAGGAGGTGAACCGGGTCGCCACCGACCGGCTCAGCGACTACCTGCTGGCCCCCTCCCCCGACGCCGCCGTGAACCTGCGGGCGGAGGGGTACCGCGAGGACCAGATCCACGTCGTCGGCAACGTCATGATCGACACGCTGCTCGCCAATCTGGACCGGGCCAGGCGCTCCGACGTCCTCGACCGCTACGGGCTCACCCGCGGCGGGTACGGCCTGGTCACCCTGCACCGGCCGGCCAACGTGGACGATCCGGACGCCCTGCGCGGGCTGTTGAAGGCGCTGGGCGAGATCGCGGGCCGCTGCCCGCTGCTGCTGCCGGTGCACCCCCGGGCGGCCGAACGGCTGGCCGAGATCGGCGTACCCGGCGGGATCAGGCTGGTGCCGGCCGCCGGATACCTCGATTTCATCGCCCTGCAGGACTCCGCCCGCGTGGTGCTCACCGACTCCGGGGGCGTCCAGGAGGAGACCACCGCCCTCGGCGTGCCCTGCGTGACCCTCCGGGAGAACACCGAGCGCCCGATCACCGTCGAGCAGGGCACCAACGTCCTGGCGGGCACCGACCCCGACCGCATCACCGCCACGGTGCACCGGGTGCTCGACGATCCGCCCGCGCCCCGCTGCCCCGAGCTGTGGGACGGCCGCGCGAGCGAGCGCATCGCGCAGGTGCTCCTGGAGGGCGGGAGCGCCGCGACCCGGCCGCGGCCCACCGACCTCGTCCCGGGCACCGCGCCCGTCGTCTAGCGCT
>NZ_JBHWMB010000120.1:7455-15518 GCF_042730015.1 Streptomyces sp. NPDC059957
ACAGCACTGCTTCCACCCCTGTTCCACCTGGATCGAAAGAAGGCTGATGGACCTCGCGGAGATCTGGCGGGTCATGCGCAGGCGCTGGTACGTGCTGCTGCCCGGGCTGCTGCTCACGGCCGCGCTCATCACCGGCGTGTACCTGCTGGTCCCGGTGGAGTACCGGTCGCAGAGCACCGTGACCCTCCTGAACTCGAAGAAGGCCACGGTGGCCTTCGACGGCAACCCCTTCCTGAGCACCCAGGCCTCGCTCACCGGCATGGCCGACGGGCTGGCCCGCAACCTGAACTCCGACGATTCCAAGGCCGACCTCAAGGCCCAGGGACTCACCGGCCTGTACGAGGCGAAGATCGCCGACAACGCCCAGGGGCCCTTCATGTGGCTGAGCGTCACCGGCACCGACCCGGCCGCCGTCCTGAAGTCGGACCAGCTCTTCACCGCGTACGCCGAGAAGCGGCTCCTGGAGTTCCAGGCCCAGCAGTCGGTGACCCCCGAGGCGATGATCCGCATGGCGACGATCGTGCCCCCGCAGAAGCCGGAGGCGCAGACGAAGACCCGGCTCCAGTACCTGGTCATGGCGGCGGCGCTGGGCTTCGTACTCAGCCTCGTGGCCACCTTCTTCGTCGAGGCCCGGCGCCGCAAGGCCGACAAGCCCGGCCGGCGGGGGCCCGTGGCAGGCGGCGGGGAGCCGCCGGAGAACCCCGGTCCCGAGCCCGGTCCCAGTGATCGGCAGGGCAGCGCCGTCGACCCCACGGCGACCATGGCGCTCAAGGTCCTGCCCCCGTCGGCCTTCCGCTCCAAGGCATCTCCGTGACCGCGCCCACCACGGACACCACCGCCCAGGACCCGCCCGAGGCTCCGTCCCTGGCGCGCAAGGTGGGCTCCGCCGCCCGGTGGAGCCTGGTCAACACCATGGTGATGCGCCTGGGCAACTTCGTCACCGGCATCATCCTCGCCCGCTTCTTCCTCGGCCCGGAGGCCTGGGGCGTCTACGGGATCGCCCAGACGGTCCTGCTGGTCCTGCTCTCCGCCAACGAGCTCGGGGTCTCCCTCGCCATCGTGCGCTGGGAGGGCGACCCCCGCCGCTTCGCACCGACGGTCCTCACCCTCAGCGCCGCCTCCAGCCTGCTGCTGTACGCGGGCCTGTTCGCGGCGGCCCCGTTGGTGGCCCGGGTCCTCGGCTCGCCCGAGGCCTCGGGCGTGCTGCGGGTGATGTGCGTGTGCGTGGTCCTCGACGGGCTCTCGCAGGTACCCGCCGGCTTCCTCACCCGGGAGTTCCAGCAGGGCCGGCGGATGGCCATCGACGCCGTCAACTTCGTCCTCAGCACCGCGGTGACCCTGCTGCTGGCCGTCCAGGGCTGGGGCGCGATGAGCTTCGCCTGGGGCTCCGTCGCGGGCAACGTGGCCGCGCTCATCGGCTGCTGCCTGGCCGCGCCCGGCACCCTGAAGTTCGGCTGGGACCGGGAGCAGGCCCGGGCCCTGCTGCGCTTCGGGCTCCCGCTCGCAGGGGCCAGCATGCTCGCGCTCGGCGTCGTCAACGTGGACACCATGGTGGTGGGTTCCTCCCTCGACCAGCTGGCCCTCGGCTTCTACGTGCTCGCCTTCAACATCTCCGGCTGGCCCGTACGGATCATCTCCGAGGCGGCCCGCCGGGTCTCCTTCGCGGGGTTCTCCCGGCTGGCCGACTCCCCGGGCGCGTTGGCGGGAGGCTTCGGCCGCGCCCTCGGCGTGGTGATGACGGGCACGGTCCCGCTCTGCGTGCTGCTGGCCGGCCTCGCCGGGCCCATCGTCGAGCTCGTCTACGGGGCGCGCTGGCTGCCCGCCGCCGCCGCGCTGCCGTGGCTGATGGGGCTCGGACTGGTCCGGATCGGCTGTGAACTGGCCTACGACTGCCTGGTGGCGATCGGCCACCGCCGCTCCCTCATCGGGGTCCAGGGTCTGTGGCTCGCCGTCCTGGTCCCGGTGCTGGTGGCCGGCGCCGGCGCGGGCGGGATCGAGGGGGTGGCCCAGGGCCACGTCCTGGTCGCCGGGGCCGTCGTGGTGCCGGTGTTCCTCTTCGCCCTGCACCGGGGCGGCGTCCGCCTGGGCACCGTGGCGCGCGCCTGCGCCTGGCCCTTCCTCGGCGGCGCCGTGATGACGGCCGTGGTCCTCGGTCTGGAACGGCTCCTCGGCGACGGCGTCCTCGCGCTCCTGGCGACCGCGGCCGCCGCCACCCTGTGCTACGCCGTGTGCGTCCTGCCCAGCTTCGGGTTCCTGCGCGGCGCCGCACCGGCCGCCGCGGCCACGACGATCAAGGACTGACACCATGGCACGCGTGCGCAAACGACTGTGGGCCTGGCTGCTGGCCGGGGTCTTAACCGTCGCCGCCCTGACCCTCTACCAGGCCGAGCGGACGGGCCGCAGCGAGTCGGCGGCCGATTCCTGCCCGGAGAGCGCCCTCGAATGCCCCGGCGAGGAGAAGCCCCTCCCCCTGCCCGTGCCCACCGCCGCGCCCACCGACTCGCCGTCCGCGCCGGTCGGCCCGAGCCCCTCCGCGACCCCGGCGGCCTCCGCCTCCCCGTCGCCGACGCGTCCCCCGCCGGGCAGCAGTGCGCCGCCCGCCCCGGGCCCCGTCTGCAACGCCACCTCGCCCGGCGCCTGCGGCTTCCCCGACGCGCGCTCCACCGGCCCCCGGATCGCGCTGGAGCGGCACGACGTCGGGAACATGTCGGTCAAGACCGACGGCATGGTCATCAGGGGCTGGGACATCCGCGGCTCGCTCGACGTCTACGCCGACAACGTCACCGTCATCGACAGCAGGATCACATCGACCAACTGGTGGGGCATCAACCTCCGTCCGGGCTTCAAGGGCCTGCGGGTGCTGCACACCACGATCACCGCGGTGCCGGGCAAGGGCCCCGACAACGGAGGCGTCAACTACGCGGTCTCCAACATGGGCGAGAGCTCCGTCGAGGTCGGCTGGTGCGACGTCTCGGTGTTCGGCAACGCCCTGTCCATGGGCCAGGGCAACCTGCACGACAACTACGTGCACGACATCGTCGCCTTCCGGAACCTCGGCGGCGAGTGGCAGCACACCGATGCCGTAATCAGCGGCGGCGGCAACAAGGGCCGGCTGACGGTCCGCCACAACACCCTGCTGAACTCCGTCCCGGTCGACAAGGGCGCCAGCGCCGCGCTCGGGCTCTTCGCCGACACCGGTGTGGTCTCCAACGTCGTCGTCGACAACAACTGGCTGGCCGGAGGGGCGTACGCGCTCTACGGCGGTGGCCCGGGAGCCACCGGCATCCAGGTCACCGACAACGTGTTCTCCACCCAGTACCACCCCCACAGCGGGCTCTACGGGGCGGTCGCCGCATGGAACGCGGGCGGCGCGGGGAACGTGTGGCGCGGCAACCGCATGTCGGACGGGCGGCCCGTCGTCCCCGAGCCCTCCCCCTGACCACCGAGAGGACATGACGTGCGCCCCATCGCCCGGGCCCCCTGGGAGCTGCTCAAGCGGACCTTCGGCTGGCTGGTCCTCTTCGAGGCCAGGAACAAGCTCGTGCTGGCCCCCTCCGCCCTGCGGCTGCGCCGCTTCGAGAACGCGGAGGCCGGCAGGCTCGGCCCGCTCCTGGGCCGGCCGCCGTCCGCCCTGGTCGCCACCGTGATCGCCACCCACCGGCGCCCCGAGGCCCTGCGCGCGGCGGTGGCCTCGGCGCTGGCGCAGACCGTGGCCGACCAGGTGGTCCTCGTCGTGGACGACGGGGCAGGACTGCCCGAACTCCCGTCGGATCCACGGCTCTTCGCGGTGTCGCTGGCCCGGAACACGGCCACGGCCGGGGTGGTGCGCAACGTGGGGATCCGGCTGAGCCGCTCCCGGTACGTGGCCTTCCTGGACGACGACAACCTGTGGGAGCCCGACCATCTGGAGCAGGCCCTGATGGTCCTGGAGTCGCCCGGCGGACCCGACGCGGTGTACACGGCGCTGCGCAGGGTGCTCCCCGACGGATCGCAGCGGGACGTGCTGTCGGTGCCCTTCGACCGCCGCCGCTCGGCGCACGAGGCCTTCCTCGACACCAACGCCTTCGTGGCGCGCCGCACCCCGGCCCTGTACTTCAGCCGGCTGCGGCGGACCCCCGAGGTCCTGCCCCGCGAGGACTGGGAGCTCGTACGCCGCTACAGCCGGCGCCACGAGGTCCGCCACCTGCCCCGGCCGACCGTCCGCTACCTGGTCAACCCGGAGAGCTTCTACACCGCCTGGGAGGGACCGGCCCCCGCCGGGCCGGCCCCCGCCACCTGATGTCCGGCCCGGTCAGGGACCCGGGGTGGCGCGCAGCGCGGTCCGGCTGGTCAGGGCGCGCGCCGCGGCCCGGTTCGCCGGGCGGCCGAGCGCCGCCCGGGAGGTCTCCCGTAGGAGCACGGCCGCGTGGAAGGCGATGGTGGCCGGTGCCGAGTGCCGGCGACCGTAGAGGCGTACGCGGTTGAGGGTCAGCAGGGCCCACAGGCGCGGGGAGACCTGCGATTCCCCGCCGAGGTGGACGGCCGAGGCGGCGGGCTCGAGCCGGGTGGCGAAGCCGCGGTCGCGGGCCCGCAGGCAGTACTCGGTCTCCTCCGAGTACAGGAAGAACGATTCGTCCCAGGCTCCGCAGGCGTCCAGGCACTCACGGGAGAGCGCCATCAGCGCGCCGGACGCCCAGTCGGCGACGGTCTTGCGCTCGTACGCCGACGGATCGGTGACCAGCTCGCTCCACCGCGGGAAGCGTCCCGCGCGACGGTTGCCGATCACGGCCTCGCCCAGGGCCCGGGTCAGCTGGGACTCCCGGCGCAGCGAGTGGTAGAGCGTCCCGTCCTCCTCGTACAGCTGCGGGACGCTGATCCCCACCCGGCGCCCGCCGGCCACCGGGTCGCCGAGCGCGCCGACGAGCAGTTGCGCGCAGCCCGGCCGCATCCGGATGTCCGGATTGCACACCAGGGCGGTGCGGAAGCCGCCCTCCCATTCGGCGGCGGCGGCCAGCGCGGCGTTCACCCCGGCCGAGTAGCCCGCGTTGCGTCCGGTCTCGACGACGGTGGCCTGCGGAGCCAGTGACCGGATGAGGTCCACGGTGCCGTCGGCGGAGTCGTTGTCCGCGACGACGAGCCGCCAGTCGACCCCGGCCATGGCCTGCGGCAGGGAGGCGAGGAACTCGGGTATCACCCGGGCGCTGTTCCAGGTCACCACGACGACGGCTACGGTGCCGGCCGGGGAACTGGAGACTGTGCTGTCGGAAGCTGTGCTGTCGAGAACTGTGCTGTCGGGAACTGTTTTGTCTGGAACTGTGCTGTCGAACGGCATGAGGACTCCGTGGTTCGGGGCTCGGGCGCGGAGCGCCGGATGAAACCGAGGTAGCTGCCTCCGGCGGCGATCGTCAGGAAGAACATCCCGGCGAACATCGGGAAGCTGAGGGCGTCGAACGTGGCCGCGCTGACCAGGGCGACGAGGGCCGAGGCGAAGAAGGCCTGGCCGAGCTCCCGGTCGGACTCGGTGGCGGCGAGGCGGCGGATGGCGCCGCCCTGGTGGATTCCGGTGAGGAACAGCGCCAGGAGCGCGAGCAGGCCGACCAGGCCCATCTCCGCCAGGGTCAGCATGTACTGGTTGTCGGTGAAGAAGTAGAGGTCCGGGGTGAAGGTACCCAAACCCCGGCCGAACAGCGGGCGTTCCTCCAAGTACGGCACGATCGCGCTGTACTTGACGGTGCGGGCCTGGGTGCTGCTGTCGGAGTTCGACACGAAGGACGCGAAGAGCGTGGTGATCGTGCCGATCAGTCCGGGGACCAGGACCTTGAAGACGGCCACCGAGCCGAGCAGCAGACCGAAGGCGGTCCAGCGGCGCTGCGGCTTCCACCTCGGCACCATCACCAGCACCACGATGAGGGCGCCGATGATGGAGGTCCGCGACACCGTCAGCGGCAGGGCACCGCCCATCAGCGCCACCGGCGCCCAGCGGCGCCAGCGGGTCAGGTGAGCCCGCACCGGATCGAAGGCCTGCTGGATCGCGAAGGGCAGGAGCAGGGCGAGCATGCCGCCGAACTCCAGCGGCTGCGCGGTGGTCGAGCGCGGTCTGGTGAACGCCCCGCGGTCCAGGGTGGTGATCTGGGCGACGCTCGACTGGAGTCCGGGGATGCTGATCTTCTCGGCGATGTTCGTCGCGGTGAAGAAGTCGTAGTAGCCGATGGCGGCGACCACGGCCCCCATCACCACGGCCCGTCGCAGCAGCACGTCCAGGCGGGCCCGGTCCTGGATCCCGGCGGAGATCAGCACCACCAGCGACACCCAGACCAGCAGTCCGATCAGACCCCGGTCGGCGCCCAAGACCTCTTTCTGCGAGCTTCCCCGGGAGGCGTTCGCCAGGTACGAGGCCAGGACCGAGACCGCCAGCAGCCACATGACGACCCGGGGCAGCCGGGTGCCGTGGGCCGGTCTGATCCGGCCGGTCAGCCAGGTCGCCAGGTACCAGAACAGGGCCAGGAGCGCGAAGACGTTGGCCGGGGTGCCGACGCCGCCGAGACCCGGCAGGGTCAGGTTCGAGGGGATGAAGAAGGCCAACCCCATGTAGCCGGTGAGCAGGGCGGTGGCGTCGAGCTCGCGGTGGCGGGTCCGCTTGCGCCCGCGCGTCCTGGCCGTACCGGCCGCGGCCTCGGCTGCCTCCCGCCGGCGCCGGCGGCCCGCCAGCATGCTCTCCATGACGAAGGAGGCGGTGAAACCGGCGACCAGGCCGGCGATGACCACGGCCAGTACCTGCTGGTAGCGGGTCTTGAGCTGTGGTTTCGGGGTCTGCGGCAGCACCACGGGGGCGGTCTGCACGAAGTAGGCGGGCTGCACCTTGGCCGCCGCCTGGAGCGCGTTGAGCTGCTCCCCGGCGAAGTCGGTGAGCGTACTGGTCTCCTTGAGCACCTTGTTCCGGTTGGTGCCCGTGACGGTCAGCGTGAGCATCGGGCCGGAGGCGTTGGCGGCGAAACCGACCGTGTAGGGGTCGGTCACCCCGAGCCCGTGCAGGTCCCGCGCCGCGTCGGCGCCCGACAGGGTCCTGATGAGCACGTCGGCGGTCACCACGAGCGAACCGCCCGCGTTCGCGATGGGGTTGCCGAAGGCGGGGGCCAGTTGGGCCACGGCCGTGGAATCGAGCAGGGCCACCGAGCTCTGGGACTGGTAGGACACCGGGACCGACTGGTACAGCTGGGCGCCCGCGAGGACCCCGCACAGGGTCAGGGGCCCCATGACGTACCAGCGGCGCCGCAGTACCGCTCCTATCTCACCGATGTTCACGAAGCCTCCCTCCCAACCACCCGGGAACCGTTGGCGTGTTGCCAGGCGTCCTGGGAAGATCGAACACGACGGAAGGAATCCTGTTGTCGCCTGGTGAGCTGTTCCGCGCGCTGCGCCGCCGCTGGTACGTGCTGCTCCTGGCGGCCGTGGTGGCGGCTGCCGGGGCGCTCCAGGTGCTCCGGCCCACCACGACCTACGTGAGCACCGCGATCGTCGTCCTCAAGCCGCCGGTGACGAGCAACCAGCCGAACCAGCTCGCCAACCTGCAGCCGCCGCTGGCCGCCGTGTCCCTGGCCGCCGTACAGCAGTTGGACTCCTCCGACGGTGAGGCCGAACTGCGCGCCGCCGGAGTGGCGGGCAGCTACCGGCTGATCCCGCGCAACAGCGGCACGAGCGTCACCCCGCGCTATCTGATTCCCTCCCTCCAGATCCAGGCGGAGCACACGGACCCGGCCACGGCCGACCGTTCGGTGCTCAAGGTCGTCGAGGTCTACGGGAAGCACCTCTCGGACATGCAGGCCGAGCAGCGGATCCCGGCGGCGGGCCGGATGAGCGTCACCCTGCTCGTACCGCCTTCCGCGGTGGCACAGTTGGGGACCAAGAGCCGTGGGCTGGCCGGGACGGCGGTACTGGCCCTGGTCGCCGGGGTGGCCTGCGCGCTGTGGACCGATCGGTTCCTGGCGGGCCGCGCCCGGCGCCGGCGCGAACGCGCCGACGACGGGGGCAGCGGGCCGCAGCGGGACGAGAGCCCCGTGCCGGCGGCCGCGGCGGCCCGCTGAGAC